>JBPCUV010000046.1:0-4164 GCA_051010975.1 Desulfocapsaceae bacterium | reverse complement strand
TTACCTGGAATCCTTAATCAACAAACATTTAAGACGAACCTTAAACCAACACACTTTCTCGGCGCTCAAATAATGTTGGCCAATTGTGAGTTTGTGGAATTTACATTTGACTTAAATCCTGTAATCGTTTACATTTGGTGCAGTACATATTCGATTAACCCATAAACGTAAGCTATTAAAATGGTAAAGATTAAAGACGTTGCTGATGCTGCAGGGGTATCAACAGCAACAGTATCCAGAGTTTTAGCAGATAAACCTCATGTACGACCCGAGGTGAAACAACGTGTAATGGACGTTGTCAGAAAGCTCAAATATCAGCCGAATCGAGTTGCCCAGAGTCTTCGCTCGAATACATCAAAGATAATCGCCTTAATTGTAGCTGATATAGAAAACCCTTTTTTCCAAAAAGTGAGCAGGGCTGTTGATGATACAGCGCAGGAGCTGGGGTACAATGTGATAGTGTGCAATACAGATGAAGCCCCGGAAAAAGAAAAAAAGTGTCTTGAGCTTCTTCGAGTTGGAAATTTAGCCGGTGCTATTTTAGCCCCAACCCTCGAAGGTCTGGAAAATTTTAACGATATACAATCACTTGAGACACCCGTGGTAATGATCGACCGCCATGCCAGTGCTTACGACGTTGACAGTGTTCTAATTGACAACGTTTCATCAGCTCATAATGCGGTCACGCATCTGATTGAACACGGCTGCCGCCGCATAGCTGGTGTGTTTGGATCCAGTACTACCGGCCGTGAACGACATGAAGGATTTGTAAAAGCTCTTAAAGATCATGACATCAAGCCACTAAAGGATTTGATAAAGTTTACTGACGCACGAGAAGAAGATGGTTTTAAGGTAGCTATGAAGCTTTTGAAAATGCGAGATCGGCCTGATGCGATTCTTACCAGCAACAGTCTGTTGGCGGCTGGTATACTTCTGGCCATCCGCAAAAGCGGATTGATTGTTCCCGACGATATCGCTTTTGCCAGCTTTGACGATACCACCTGGGCAAAGCTGATAGAACCATCACTTACCGTGATTGAGCAACCCACCTATGAAATAGGCCGCACTGCAGCCGAACTTCTCATCAAAAGGATTCAGGATCCGACACGCTCAAATCGTGAGGTTGTTCTTAAAACCAAACTGATCGTTCGCCAATCTTGCGGTTGTCGATAGAAATATCATCAAACTCACTGACTTGTAGATTTTCTTTATCTTGGACTTGCGAGTAGTAACTATCTGCCGTCTTTTAACAGATTTAAGATAGTTTGATCTTTCCCCACTGAGGTGGACTGTCAGTTAAGCCTCATTTTGCATTTTTTCCCACTGGGCAGACAAACTCGCACTTTCTACAGTATTTTACCGGAGTCTTTTCGCCTGAGCGGTTCTTTACGCTTTCGGAAACATCTTTTTCCATTCGTATATTGCAGATTTCTCTGTCATAGGCTCCATCCCTTGCCGGCAGATCCACTGAAATATCGATTGATTCAAATACAGGTGCTTTCGCATCCATGGCCTTTTCGGGACAAACTCTTCTGCAGTGAACTTTACAATCTGTGCAGGGATCAAATGCAACAGGCCCAGTTGGGCCGAGTTCGACATCAAGAAATAGTGCCCTGAGCCGAATTCTTGGGCCGTATTCCGGGGTCACCAGCATATTGTTTTTCCCGATACACCCAAACCCGGCCAGTACCGCCGCATCCTTGAGAAAAAGTCCCCCTTTTTCAACATAATAATGAAGTTTACGGGTACCAACATTCAGGTCGTTTTCTATTTGCTGCTGGGTCAGGCCTAAGATATCAATCAACAGCCGGTTTCCAGGGGTTCCCCTGCCGTCCCACCAGTCTAGCTCCGGCTGCTCCTCAGGGTGAGACAGGCCAATCACGAGTATGGATCTCGCTGAATCCGGCCAGTTGAATAATTGAATCTCCGGAAGTGTTTCATCTCTGATGGTACCAATTCCTGTATAATCCCCCATTTTAGTGTATATCAAGTGCGAGGACGACGATTTCAGAGCTTCCATGCTTGCAATACCGGCGAGAGTTGCCCCATTTGCAATTGCGGTTTCAATGATCTGTTTTCCAATTTCCATTTCTACAAGCCTGTATCCTTATTCTCAATTTTAGTTATGCTAAATAACGTCAAACAAGCAAGTGTCCTGATACCTCACAAATATCAGCATGTGACGAATTGGGCACGGAATATAAATGAGTTGTTTTGATCAATTTCGAACAAATCCTGTCCAATCGATAAAAAATCCGCTTGAGTACGATGAAACAGAACACTACAAGGTATACAAGAGTGTCCTTATAAATGAAACAGACCAGCAATAAGGTACTCTTATTCAGGTTTGATCTTGTTACCTTTTAGACAAATGAAAATGGAGCAAGGCTACAAATGCTTCTTGTTGTAACAACCATTATGAGTAAGTTAGAAAAGTAGGAATAAATCCCTTATCGCATATTGTTAATGGACTTAATATGGCAACTTACAGGTTTCTAACAGATCAGAGAGTTGCGCTCTATCGCATCATATTTGGCACCGGCAATAGGCCCGCTCGTATATTTGATATTGTTCTTATTACCACCATTCTCGCCAGTGTTCTGGCTATAATGATAGAATCTGATGTCAATTTACCACCTGATATTAGAACCTTGTTGCAGCGTGCGGAGACGGTTTTTACGATATTATTCACCTTAGAATACCTGCTCAGGATTTTTGTAGCGCCAAAACCTATACGCTACATGTTTAGTTTTTTTGGCATCATTGACTTGTTGGCAATTTTGCCTAGTTATTTGTTGTTCTTCTTCCCCGAAGCCAGTTACTTGTTGGTTATCCGTATGCTTAGGGTTATGAGAATTTTCCGTGTGTTTAAACTGATACGACATGTGGAAGAATCTCGGCAACTTGCAAAGGCTTTGCAAGCTTCCAGCAGAAAAATTTTGGTCTTCTTTTTCTATGTACTAATTTTAGTTTGTATATTCGGCTCACTAATTTATCTGATCGAAGGCCCGGAGAATGGATTCACTTCGATACCTATCAGCATCTACTGGGCAATCATTACCATTACCACAGTTGGTTATGGTGACATTATCCCTCATACCGGTCTCGGCAAGGCAATTGCTTCTATCACTACCTTGATTGGATATTCAATTATAGCCGTACCGACGGGTATTATTACCGCAGAAATTAGCTTGGGAGTTATAAACACTAAAAAAACTGTGTGTAATGAATGTGGGCTAGCGAGTCATCAGCAGGATGCAAAATATTGCCAGGCTTGTGGAGATAAACTGAATATTTCTTGAAAATCTATTAATTCAGACTTGATCTGACAGACACCTGGTAGGACTGGTATCCGCCAGAACAAATCCGAATTAAAACCGTTTAGATCATCCGCCACTAGCTGATAGGGCCTTGACCGCTTTGCTTAGCTCAGATATTGCTGCATCGAGTCGGGTGTTTATCATCTTGGCGTCGGCTTTGGCTTGTTCGGCTATAGGACGCATTGCAGCCAGGCCATTGCGGTTCAAATCCATATTCATCGCAGTTCGTATATCATTGAGTTTTTTCATGAAGGGATCAAATACCTTCCCTGCTGCTTCCATTTCTTTCTGGACGTTGTCAAACATCTGCTCTACGCTTTTACGACGTTGCTCGGCTGTTTGACGCACAGTTTCACTCTCTATCGTTGCCATCTGAGCGTCCCACTGTTGAAGATAATCAGCTTTTTGGGATGCCATGGTCTCAACCCGTTTTTTTACACGATTTGATTGTGATTCCAGATCGTCAATTGACTTGGAATAAGTCTTGAACTGCTCCTTGAGGTCTCCCTGCTCATTGTTGAACATGTCGTCCAATGCGGTAACAGTTGAAGTTACTTGTTGTTTTCCAACCCAGGCTTCCTTCTCAACATTCTGGATACTAGCTGCTGTCTGGGAACCCGCTTGATACGTCTGTGCACAACCAATCGGGACCATTAATGCGATTAAGAGGGCGAATCCAAATAGTTTGTAGTTATTCATTATAATATCCTATGTTTATGTTTATACAGGGAATGGTAAATTAGGGGGTAACCTAACAGTGCAAACCTATGACGACAGGGGCCTACTGTCAAGCTCACACACTTTCAAATACCAAGTTGCCAGATTGAAGTCGCTGATTAAGCTA
>JBPCUV010000045.1:0-9312 GCA_051010975.1 Desulfocapsaceae bacterium | reverse complement strand
CTGGAAGCCTGATAAAAATGAGGAGGCTGCCTTAATCTACGGCACCGGGGATAGCTCTGCCCACCCTGGAGTAAGGCAGCTGCTCGATCAGACTGAGCCCTGGTATATCGGCGGCAGCGTCGAGGGGGTCAATCTGCCCGTTCATTATGATTTCCTACAGCTGCGCCTGACACCTTCTGAGAGTGTCAGGCGTTTTACGATGAATGGCTGGAGGCGAGTGCTCGGTTTTCATACTGAACAATATCTACACTGTGCCCACCGGGAAATGGTCCTCGATGCCGCTTCCAGTATAGGGGCCTCCATTTTCCTTCAGCCGGTGGTCGGGCTCGATCATCCGGGTGACGTAGATTTTTACACGCATATCTGCTGCTACCAGGTGTTTACCAGAAAATTTCCGCCCAACATGATCATGCTCGGTCTATCTCCTTTTGCCACCCGCCGGGCAGGTCCTCGGGAGGCACTGCTGCAGGCTATCATGCGCAAGAACTTTGGCTGCAGCCATTTCATGGTCTCAGAAGATCAGGCAGATCCCTTTGCCAGGGCAAACGGCAGCTCACTTTTTTACGAGCGGGGTGCTGCCCAGCAGCTAGTCAGCGACTATGCGGACCGGACTGGTATAGAAATGGTCCCGCAACAGGATTGGGGCTACCATGAGTCGAAAAAGAAATACTTCCTTCTGTCAGAAGACTCGGGCACCCTCAAGAAGATTACCTCGATGGAACTGCAGAAACGGATGATGCAGGGAGAACCTGTGCCGTCCTGGTTTGCCTGGCCCGATTTGGTGACGGAACTGCAGCATGCTTTTCCGCCTAAGTCAAAGCAGGGCTTCACGGTCTTTCTCACCGGACTGTCCGGTTCGGGAAAATCGACCATCGCCAGGGTTCTGCTCGTCAAATTCATGGAGATGCGTAATCGTCCGGTTACTTTGCTTGACGGCGACATTGTCCGAAAAAACCTGTCCTCGGAACTGACCTATTCCAGGGAGCATCGTGATCTGAATGTTACTCGCATTGGTTTTGTTGCCAGTGAAATTACCAAGAACGGCGGGATTGCCATCTGCGCACCTATTGCCCCCTACGAGGAACCGAGACAGGCCAATCGGGAGCTGATCAGCTGCTATGGAGGCTATGTGGAGATATATGTGGCCACCCCCCTGGAAGTCTGCGAACAGCGTGATCGAAAGGGATTGTACGCCAAGGCCCGAAGCGGTAAAATCAAGGGGGTGACCGGTGTCACCGATCCTTACATCGAACCGGTAAATCCTGACATCGTGATCGATACCAGCAGCATTACTCCGCTTGAGGCCGTCCAGGAAATCCTGCTTTACTTACAAAATCAGGGGTATCTCACCTGATCTATGCCGATTGGTGCTGGCGTTTTTTTACCACATAATACATGACCGGTACCGCCATGCGACTTACCAGCAATGAGGCGATTTCACCGAACATGAGCGAGATTGCCAATCCTTGAAATATGGGGTCGGCAAGGATGACCGAGGCTCCGACCACCACCGCCAGTGCAGTGAGCAGCATGGGACGGAAGCGAACCGCACCTGCCTCCACCACTGCCTGGTCAAGCGGCAGCCCTTCCTTGATTCGCAGCTCGATAAAGTCGACCAGAATGATCGAGTTCCTTACCACGATACCGGCTCCGGCCATGAAACCAATCATCGAGGTGGCGGTAAAAAAAGCACCGAATCCCCAGTGCGCCGGAAGAATACCTATCAGAGAAAAGGGGATGGCAGCCATTACCACCAACGGGGTAATGTAGTTCTTGAACCAGCCGACCATCAGCATGTAGATCAACACCAGTACCACACAGAAGGCGAGACCGAGATCACGGAAGACCTCTAGGGTGATATGCCATTCGCCGTCCCACTTCATCGATGGTTGGGTTTCATCGAATGGCTGAAAGAGATTGTAGATTTTTACCGAACCGTCGGTTGATCCGTAGTCCGCCGAATCTAGAGTGTTGATTCTCTTATTCATCTCCAGGATTGCATAAACCGGACTTTCAACTACGTCTGCCACATCTCCGGTCACGTAGATAAGCGGCTTCAGATTTTTCCGGTAGATGGGCTGTTCGACCTCGGTCTGGGAAATGTGGACGAGTTCTCTCAGTGGTACGAGAGGTGCCTGGGATGAGAGTTCCGAGCGCACAGAAATATTGAGAAGTTCCTCGATACGGGAA
Organism: Desulfocapsaceae bacterium; assembly: GCA_051010975.1. Classification (GTDB taxonomy): domain Bacteria; phylum Desulfobacterota; class Desulfobulbia; order Desulfobulbales; family Desulfocapsaceae; genus JABDQA01. The sequence continues at coordinate 7,122 of JBPCUV010000045.1, read as the reverse complement.
CGCTGCGACCGGGGTACCTCGAGCACGATATTTATAGGTTCCTTGTCTGTGGGCTGATGAAAGAGATCGATAGATAGCCCGTCTACCCCAATTTTAATGGTCCTGTTGATCTGTGATTCGGTAATTCCGCTCAGCGCAGCTTTCTCCTTGTCCACCGTGATCAAGGTCCTGGTTCTCGGAGTTTCGCGGTACCAGTCGACATCGACCACCCCTGGGCTGGAGGTCATGATTGATTTTACCTCTTCGGCTAATGCCAGTCGATCCTCTTCGGTCGGTCCGTAAATCTCTGCCACCAGTGTTTGGAGTACAGGGGGACCAGGAGGCACCTCGGCGACGACCAGTGTCCCGCTGTAGTGTTCAGCAATGGCCGCCAGCTCTGGTCTGACACGTTTGGCAATATCATGGCTTTTGAGTTTTCTGTGGTGTTTGGGCAGCAGGTTAACCTGAATGTCGGCAACCGTAGGACCGCTGCGCAGAAAATAGTGTCGCACCAGGCCATTGAAGTTATAGGGTGAAGCCGTACCTACATAAACCTGATAATCGACCACGGCGGGGTCTTCTTTGATAACCGCCGCCATTTCCAGCGCGACCCTGGAGGTCTGCTCCAACGTCGTTCCCTCGGGCATATCGAGGATGACCTGAAATTCGCTCTTATTGTCAAACGGCAGCATCTTGACTTTAACATGGCCGAGACCGACCATGGCCATCGAGCCTAAAAGCAGGAGGGTAATGACAATGAAGAACATCAACCTCCAACCACTATGGGCGAGCAATGGATCCATGATCCTGTGGTAGAGTCTGGTGAAGAAGTCGTCGGGGACGGCATCATGATCATGTCCTTTACCACTAGGTTTCGGTTTGAGCAGGTGGGTGGCCGCCCAGGGAGTGACAGTGAAGGCGATGATCAGTGAAAAGATCATGGCCGCTGATGCTCCGACCGGTATGGGGCGCATGTACGGTCCCATAAGACCACCGACAAAGGCCATTGGCAGAATGGCTGCGATTACAGCCCAGGTAGCCAGAATCGTCGGATTACCAACCTCGCTGACGGCCTCTACGGCAACTTTTAAAAGTGAACGACCCTGGTTTCCCGGCAAATGCATGTGACGGACGATGTTTTCGACCACCACAATGGCATCGTCGACCAGGATTCCTATGGAAAAAATCAGGGCGAACAAGGTGATCCTGTTCAGAGTATAGCCGTAAAGATAGAACACCAGCAGCGTAAGGGCCAAAGTGGAAGGGATGGCAAGCATAACCACCAGCGACTCCCGCCAGCCGAGAAACAAGAGAATAAGGATTGCCACACCGAATACAGCGATACCCATGTGAAGCAACAGTTCGTTGGATTTCTCCGCAGCAGTTTCACCATAGTTACGGGTGACGCTTATCTCAATGTCGGTGGGGATAGAGCTACCCTTCAGAGTATCTATCTTTTTGAGAACTTGTTCAACCACTGCCACCGCATTTGCCCCCGGGCGTTTTGCTATCGACAGGGTGACAGCAGCTTCTAGATCCTGTCTTTGTGGCGCTCCAAAGAGCACATAGTCGGACGGTTCCTCGGAGCCGTCCAGGATTTCTGCCACCTCTTCGAGATAGACTGGTTTTCCGCCGTAGACCCCAACTACGATGCTGCCGATTTCTTCGGTGGTGGTCAGAAAAGTGCCGGTTTGAATCTCAATTTCGTTATTGGAGTTGATCAGGGATCCGGAGTAACTCTGTCGGTTGGCTTGTTGAATGATAGGAATCAGTTCGCTGATTGACAGATTTCTTGAAGCAAGCAGTATTGGGTCAAGGCGAATCCTGAGTTCACGCTTGGTACCTCCGATCAGCTTGGTCTCGGCCACCTCGGGGATGTTTTTGATTACATCATCGAGTTGGGCGGCGACCCGCCGGAGCATATACTGATCATAGTTTTTCGAATGGAGGGTCAGGGCCAGGATAGGCACATCGTCAATAGTGTGCGGTTTGATCAGCGGCTGAGAGACATTGTGTGGAATCCTGTCGGAATTGGTTGACAGCTTTTGATTTAACCTGACAATTGCTGTTTCAAGATCGGCACCCACGTAGAAACGAACGACCAGCAGACTTTTTCCGGCCATCGAGGTCGAGTAGATATACTCGACATTGGGAAGTTCATAGAGCAGTTTCTCCATGGGGATAGTAACCTGCTCCTCAATCTCTTTGGGAGTGGCACCTTCCATGGCCACCATGACATCGATCATCGGTACCTTGATCTGAGGTTCTTCCTCCCGGGGCAACATGACAATGGCCAGAATGCCGAGTAGAAGAGAGCCGACAATTGCCAGTGGCGTCAGTTTGGAATCGATGAAAAGCCCGGCAAGTTTACCGGCAAATCCACTATGTTTTATTTCTTTCGTATCCATGGCTGGAGTAAGTAATGGGGCGTTGAGTGAACAATTACTTAACGGTAACTTTTCTACCGTCGCTGAGCTCTCGGGCATCCGATACCACAACCCGATCTCCGACTGAGATACCGGACAAGACTTCAATCAGGTCATCAACGACAAGCCCGGTCTTAACCAGCTGCAACCGGGCTCTACCATTGAGCTCCACGAACACTCTCTCAAGCTGCCCGAAAGGCTTTACCGCACTCAGCGGGACCATGATCGCGGTCCCTCGACTGCCGAGCAGGCTGACTCTGGCGAATTGTCCCGAGCGAATATTGGGCGAGGTGGGGATTTGCAGTTTCACCGGGGCTGTTCTTGAGGTCGGATCTGCAGTCGGAGCTATTTCTGTTATCGTACCTGAAACCTCGAGGCTCGCTGCCTCAATTTTCACCGGCAGGTCGTCGCCTATGGACAGATCGAGGACCAGAGCCTCAGGTACGTCGGTAATTACCTGCAGACTCGATTCATTCTCAAGTTTTAGAAGTGTTTTGCCAGGAGTTGCTAGATCTCCCACATTGGCAATCTTACTGGTGATAACTCCATCAAACGGTGCCTTGATTGTCGCATAATCGAGCATGGTCTGAGCTTCTTTGTTGGCTGCCTGGGCTATTCTTCTACTTTCTTCGAGAGTTTTTACTGATTCCGATGTTGCCGCATTTTTTTTGAGCAGATTCCTTTCCCGGTTGAGGTTGCGCTGGGCTTGTTCCAGCTGCGCCTGGGCCTGGGAGAGTTTAGCCTTGATCTCATCGGCACTGATGACCACCAGAATATCCCCAGAGCTGACCTTCGAGCCAAGATTGACCGGCAACGAACTGATGTTTCCACTTATTTTCGCGGCGATGGAGGCGCTTTGAGCAGCTTCGACGGTGGCCATTAATTCGATCTGGCGCAGCGGCTTGGATGCTTCGGCAGTGATAACTGTAACCTGCATAGGCGGCAATTCCTCAGCTGTCGGCTGGTCAGTGTGCTGCTCGGATTTACAGCTGGTCAGAACCAGCAGCGCAATTAGCAGAGTGAAAAATAATAAATAGGTAGATTTGAAGGATGCTGAAATCATTGTTGTTTCTCCAGTAATTCTTCTGTGGTAGCCATGTATTGCTGGTAGCCAAGAGCCCGGCGCAGGTTGGCTGCAGCAATGCGGTGGTTGACCCTGGCCGCTGATTGCCGCACCAGCGTGTCAGTGAGTCTCACTTCGGTGTCCAGCACATCGGAAGAAAGAATGACACCTTCTTTGAATCGTTCGCGGCTGAGCTGGGCGCTCTCCTGGGCGACTACTACCATTTTATCGGTAACGCTTCGACGCTCTATGGCCTGCTGATAATTCAGTTCAGCCTCCTCGACGTCGAGGATGATGGCCAGTTTGAGCTTTTCGAGCTGCTCAGCAAGCGCCTGGTAGTCGGCCTGCTTTTGCAGGATCTCGGCGTCATCTCTGCGACCGTCCCAGAGGTTGTAGTTAAGCTTAACACCGGCAATCCAGGAATCGCCGGAACCGTCGTTGACCCAACCATAGTCGTATTGATAACTGGCGAAGCCGTCAAAAGTAGGTAATTTACCACCCTCGGCCCGTCGGAGCTCAGATTCTGCTGCGTTAAGAGCGGCCAAAAGTTTAGTGAGTTCGGGCCGCTCCAGGAGTGCTTGCCGGTCTGATGGTGGCAGAATGTTTTCGTCTTCCACAGCGATGGCAACAGTTCCTGATTCTAGACCGAGCAGGTTGAGGAAAAGTTTTTCGGCAAGTGCCTTCTGATGTTGGGCGATAATTAAGTTTTCACTGGTTTGTGCTTTTTGTACTTCGAAGTTGAGTAGTTCGGTTTTGAGCAGATCGCCTGCCTCAAAACGGGCTTTGGCAACCTGAAGTGAACTATCGATGGCTTCCAGTTCTGCCTGCCTGGCCTCAAGTTGGTCCTGGGCCTGAATGATACGTTGATAGGCTTTGACGATCTCGAAACCGAGTTGATGTTCTACCTCTTTCAGCCCGGCCTGGCTCGCCAGGTAACCAGAGTCTGCACTGTCAACCAAAGCCTGGTCCCTGCCTCCATTGTAGAAACGATAGGTGAGTTCCGCTTTGAGGTTAAGATCATCGGTGCGTCCGGGATTGTTGAAATCGATATCGTTGCTAAAAGCTCTCTGATTTAAAATGTTCCCAAACGAATACAAGGGGTTGTTGGTCTGACCATAGGAGGCACTGAGATCCAGCCGGGGATGCTTGAGCAGTGCGTCTGCCTCCACCTGGGAAGCTCGGGCCGAGGCAATGCGTTGTAAGGCAATTCTGCTGTCGGGATTGTTTCTCAATCCAAATATTACCGCCTCCCTTGATGTCCAGACCTCTGGTGGCTCCAGTGTTTCCGCCACCGTATTGACGCTCATGAGGTGACAGATGAACAGCAAAACTAGAGACCAGAGCAGTCTATTTAACCCATATGATTTCAATGACATACCAAAATCCTTTTGAAAAGATTAAACGATACGATCCGGTAATTAATAAAAAACTTAAATAGATATAAGAAACTCTTCCGCTATTGTCAAAAGATATCATATAATAACTCGCTAAAAAATGTGAGCAAAAGAAAAGCCAGGCTCCATAAAGATAATTTTGTTTGCACCATGGTTCGTGGTAGATTTATCAGTTCGGTTGAGACGCGATAGAGTTCAGAGACGAATTAATCCATGATAGTTCTACAACACCTAAAGAAGCAGAACGAAATCAGCGGAAGAGGCGATCGATGGGGCTATGTCCAGCTGGTGGGCAGCTATCTCTTCAGTTATCTGCTTAAGCGGCCTCCGTTGCTCAGATCGGTGGGCAAAAAGGGGTATAGAAGTCAAAGAAAATTGCTCTACACTGTTGTAACGGGTGGCTATGATCAATTGAACGAAATTCCCGCCGGGTTGACCAGCTCTGAGGGTTGGGATTTCATCTGTGTTACCGACAATCCAAAGCTTTCTTCCGAGACCTGGGAGATTAAGCTGGCAGCCAATGATGATGGGTTGGATTCGGTGCGCCTCTCAAGACTATACAAGATTCAGAATAACCTGGTCGATTCAGCCTACGATATCAGTATCTATATCGATGCCAACATCAGAATTCGGGGCAATCTGGATTGTTTTCTCACCCAGGCGCTGCCATCGGACAGAAACTTGGGTCTTCTCTTTCACCCCTTTCACTGTTCTCTGGAGCAAGAGGTGGAGCTCTGCATTCGTACCGGCAGGGACGACCCCGAACTCCTGGAAAAACAGTATGCAAGCTACACTCAGATCGAAAAATTTGGTGATCCGTATCCCCACATAAATGCACGTTTGCTGATTAGGCGTCAGGGCGATCAGCAGATACAGCATCTTATGGAGACCTGGTTCAGCCAGCTGACCCTCTGGTCCAGACGGGACCAGGTAAGCTTTAACTACAGCCTCTCACAGAATCCTCAAGTTTCGCCCTGCTACATCCCTTACTGGCTGTTCAGAAATCACTTCAAGAAACTAGATCATCTTTGAAAGTTTCATCGGTAAACCTTTGATGGCGGAACATGAAGGTTGATGCAGCCAGGGATCCCACCGCCAGCAGAATGCCAAAGACAACGAGTGCGTGCTGCAACGAGGAGCGGCCTGCGAGGTAGCCAATGAGTGGTCCACCGATGGAAAAAAACAGCCGAATTAAAAGGGATCTTATAGATAACACGGTGGCTCGAACGGCTGAATCGCAATTTCGGTTGATAAGATCTCTGAAGAGTGGGGTCGTGTAGCCCCTGATCAGATAGAAAAAGAACAATACTGACAGGGCTGGAACCAGAGGAAGCAGGCCGATTAGAACAAAGCCGACGGGCAGCAGGGCCGATATCAGCACTGCTCTGCGGATTCCGATTCGGGTGACCACCGTAGCTGAGGCGGCGGAGACGAGTGCCACGGTGAGATTTAATAATACCCAGAGCGGTGTGATCTCCTTTTCGCTGAAACCGTTATCAACAAAATATATTTGTGCAGTCCAGGCCATGCACAAGGTGGCTGTACCGGCAACCGCACCGGAAAAAATCACCCCACTGAGTTGTTTATTGATAAACAGCGCCTCTTTGCTGATCCGGTAAATCTCGCCTATTGAAGGCCGGGCAACGAGTTTTTTTCGTGCCGGTTCTATCAGCAACAGTGCTGCAGGAACACCGATGGCGGCGATAACGGTCTGGGCAAAATAGACCGAACGGTAACCAAGCCAGGCGGCCAGAATACCTCCGAAGATAGCGGCACAGGTTTCTCCGAGGTTGCCAAGTGCGGTTATTCTGCCCTCGTAACGTAGGTAATAATGTTGTCTTGAGGTGGCAGCCAGGCTGTCGTAGAGCAGGGCTGAATCCGCACCGGATATAAGACTGCCGCCTACACCAAGGATCATTTCAGCAACTAGAAAGCCGTTGAAACTATGGGAAACAGACAATAGTGCAAAGCCTGCCGTACCCAGGACTGATCCCCAGATCAGGCTGTATCTGCGGCCGATGATATCGGCCAGATAACCCGAAGGTATCTCGAAGAGAACAACACTTATCGAGTAGCCGGCCTGTAGCAGGTAAATTTGAAAAGTCTCGAGGCCGTTTTCGTTATAAAAAAGTACGACCACAGGCATGATCAGCATCAGCCACTTGGAAAGCTTTATCAGGTAAAGATAGTAGATGTTTGCGGAAACTGATCGCATACCTGGATCCCTGGGGCGACTGGCGAACGGTTAGAAGTCCAGAGC
>JBPCUV010000044.1:0-5169 GCA_051010975.1 Desulfocapsaceae bacterium | reverse complement strand
CAGCACTTGACCCGGTGGCCAAGATACCTGAAACCAAAGTCTGCGCGGTAAAGCTCGAAAAAGCATAAACCGTAACCGCGCTCACTATTAGCAAAAGGGTCGAATCCTCGTGATTCGGCCCTTTTTTATAACGTGTTGGGCCAGCTCAGGGGATGCTATTCCAAAGTCTGGTAAAGGACTCCGTGCGCGACGCTCCGGCCTTATCTTCCGGCCACTGAGGCCGGCTGGATGACGGGCTTCGCCCTGTGGCAGCCGGTTGCTGCGCAACCCTACGGGCCTGGTTTCATTGGCCTCCAGGGCCTTAAGCTAATGCGCACTAGGCCCTTCAACAACCCTTGGAAATGAAAATTTTGTGCGAAAGGTGTTGTGTGGCTGAGGGCTGACTCAGGCTGCATCGCGGAGGCCCGTTGCAGCAGTGAAAATGATTGTCGATGGCAATAGGCCGAAGGCCGTCATCCCATCGACTTTTCACAGCTGCAGCGAATAGGCCGCAGAGCAGCAGGATGTGTCAGCCCACTGCTGCACTAAAGAGAATGAAACGGGATAAATTGTTAATGTGAAGTGAGTGAGTTCAAATCAGTCGAACACTACCTTGCAGAAGCGTCGCTTTCCGACTTTAAGGATGAGATCGCCCGCTGGCTGAATCTCGAAATTGGTGTTACCGACCTTCTCACCGTCGATGCTCACCGCATTCTGCTTGATCATCCGCCTACCGTCGGAAGTTGAAGAAACCAGCCCGCTGTCGACCATCAGTTTCGGCAGCCAGACCGGTTCGTCGGAGCTGAGTTTAAATGTGGGCATGTCATCGGGCAGATCATGCTTGGCAAAGACATTCTCAAAATTTTGCTGGGCCTGGACCGCCTCTTCTTCCGAATGGAATCTGGCAGTCAGTTCACTGGCCAGCTTCTGCTTGATTTCCTTGGGATGCAGCTTGCCCTGCTCAAGTCCCTGCTTCAACTCCTCGATGTTATCGCTGGAAAGATCACTGAGCAGTTCATAATAACGGAACATCAACTCGTCGGTAACAGACATGGTCTTACCGTAGATGTCGTTTGCTGCGTCAGTGATACCGATATAGTTGCCGAGCGACTTGCTCATCTTGTTGACCCCGTCAAGGCCCTCGAGCAGCGGCATAGTCAGCACGATTTGCGGTTCCTGCCCCCGGGAGCGCTGCAGATCGCGACCGACCAGCAGGTTGAAAAGCTGATCCGTCCCTCCAAGTTCGACATCGGCTTCCATTGCCACGCTGTCGTAACCCTGAATCAGCGGATAGAGAAATTCGTGGATTGAAATGGGCCTGCCGCCCTCAAAACGCTTTTTGAAATCATCACGCTCCAGCATCCGGGCCACCGTAAGCTCCGATGCCAAGCGGATCATGTCAAATGAATCAATTTTTCCAAGCCATTCGCTGTTGAAGGCAATTTTGGTCTTTTCCGGGTCGAGGATTTTGAAGACCTGCTCCTTGTAAGTTTCAGCGTTTTTGGCAATATCCTCTCTGGTCAGCGGTTTACGGGTTTCCGATTTACCGGTCGGATCGCCAATAAAACCGGTAAAATCACCGATGAGAAAATAGACTTCATGACCCAGGTCCTGGAAATGTTTCATCTTTTGGAGCAATACTGTATGCCCCACATGCAGATCAGGAGCGGTTGGGTCAAACCCGGTTTTGATTTTCAAAGGTTTGTTTGTCTTGAGCGATCTCTCCAGCTTGGTTTTCAGTTCTTCTCTGGAAATACAGTCGACCACTCCCCGCTCTATCAATTCCAGTTGCTCTTCTACTGCGATCATATTGGCTTGTTATCTATCGTTGGTTGCTGACTAGTTTATTTGGCATACTCAACCGCCCGGGTCTCCCGAATGACGGTTACCCGGATCTGTCCAGGATAGGTGAGTTTATCTTCGATCGATTTGGCAATATCCTGGCTCAACATCACCGCATCGCTATCTCTCACTGACTCGGAGTTGGCCATGATACGCAATTCCCGCCCGGCTTGGATGGCATATGATTTGTCTACCCCGTCAAAGGAGTTGGCAATCGCCTCAAGATCCTCGAGCCGCTTGACATAGCTCTGCAGCATCTCTTTTCTGGCCCCGGGCCGTGCCCCTGAAAGGGCGTCGGCGGATTGAACCAGCACATCCAGTACACTCAGGATCGGCACATCTTCGTGGTGGGCGCCAATGGAGTAGGATATCTCTTCCTGCTCACCATACTTCTTGGCCAGATCCCTGCCGATAATAGCATGAGAGCCCTCCACTTCATGATCGACTGCCTTGCCGATGTCGTGCAGCAAGCCGGCACGCTTGGCCAGTTTGACGTCAAGCCCAAGTTCTGCCGCCATAATACCGCACAGAAACGCCACTTCAAGAGAGTGCTGCAGGACGTTCTGGCCGTAGCTGGTACGGTACTTGAGACGGCCCAGAATTTTGATGAGTTCGACATGAACACCGTGGGCACCGACATCGAAAGTAGCCTGTTCACCAGCCTCTCGCATGTCGGTTTCCAGATCCTTGGTAACTTTGGCCACGACCTCCTCGATACGTCCCGGATGAATTCGCCCATCGTTGATCAACTGATGCAGGGCCAGCCTGGCAATCTCCCTTCTCACCGGATTGAAACCAGAGAGGATTACCGCTTCCGGAGTATCGTCAATGATGATATCAATGCCCGTGGCAGCTTCGATCGCTCGGATGTTTCTCCCTTCCCGGCCGATGATTCTACCTTTCATTTCGTCAGAGGGAAGCGGGACCATCGACACGGTCCTGTCCGCCACATAATCTCCGGCGTAGCGTGAGATGGAAAGAGCTATGATATTCTTTGCCTTGCGATCCGCCTCCATCTTCATTTCGTTTTCTATTTTAGCCAGCTGCTTGGCGGCATCCATGCGAGCCTGACTTTCCAGAGAAGCCATCAGCATTTTTTTGGCTTCTTCCTGGCTGACTCCGGCAACCCTGGATAATTCGTAGCGCTGCTTGCCGATAAGATTGTCGACCTCTTTATGTTTGTCTTCAATCTCGTGTTCCCTGTTGCTCAATTTGCTCTCCAGGGACTGCACATCGTTACGCTTGCGGTCAAGGCTCTCCCATTCACTCTTCAGTTGATCGCGGGATTTCTTCAGCTGCTGGCGTTCATCTTTTAGTTCGCGCCTGTCGGCCTTGAGTTCCTCTTCGGCGGCCTGTTTGACCTGATAAGCGTCTTCCTTGCTCTGGAGCTGAGCCTCTTTTTTGAGTTGTTCCGCTTCTACAATCGCCGTCTCGATCAGCTGTTTAGACTGCTCCCTGATGTTCTGCTGGTGCCCTTCAACGAAGCGCTTGCGCAAAACAAAACCGAAAATCAAGCCCACCAGAAGTCCGGCGGACACAAATATGGAGGGATGATTGAACAAATCCATAAAAACATCCTCTGTCTGTCGATCAATTACAGGCTGCCCGATCATGGACAACGGGCATGGGGAAGGAAAAGCCATCGGCAGGAAATGGCCTTACAGCTCTAGGCATTGCTGTAAAACCTGCTGAAAAATCCTATAGTTACGGACTTCCGATCGGTCCCGATATCAGGCGCTGCTGCGCTCCCACAACTCTGGAGCAGGACCGACGGGTCTCAGCATGTATGTAAAATCAGTCGACAGGTGCCGATATGATCAACTTACGTCAATCAACTTCACGCAACGGCTACCAGTCTGACTGATGAACTCCTCGACAGAATTCTTTACACCTCATCCGAAGGCGCTTCTGTAATTAATCGCTATTACGCCTCAAAGACAGTCAGCTTTCTTAATTGACTGCCGTCTATATAGTAAAACGATGACCGGCCTTCCCGCCGTTCATCGTAGCATAAAATATTTCCCCACCCTGCCGTGTCTGCAGGACAAGTAGAACCTATCGAAATAGGTGGGACTCGCATGCAGACCTCAGGAAAGTCTTACGACTTTCCATCCGAAAACAGTGGTAAGTCCCTTTTTATGAGAGTTGGCTCAACAACACTACAAATCACCAACAGCGCAGGGAAAATCCCAACCTGAGCCGGACTCCAGCCAGCTCATTGGTACACCACTTTTTTTTGTTAAAATTACAACACTATAGCAAAAGTCCCGAAGACTTCTCTACCAATATTGTAGCAGATCTGAACCAAAACGAAAGCAAAAACTCCCGGGCCCTAACCGTCATCCACAAGAACGAAGTCGAGCCGGTCACTGAGTTCTTCCAGTTTGCTCACCGTTTTGTGCCTGTATTGGCTATGTTCCTGTTTCAACTTGATATAATTTGAAGCAAGATTAAGACAGGCCATCACCGCAATTTTACTAACGGGAATCGTCCCCCCGGGCTTATCCCCGCCTCCAATCGATTCAATCTGCTCTCTGACCAGCGACAGGATATTCTCCATGTCTTCTTCACTGGCACCCGTGTAGAAGGCAAAATTCTGTCCCAAAAGGGTGAATTCCACCAATCTCTCAGACTCTGACATGATCTATTGATATATTTCGTTCCCGTTTTCAGGCCGGTCTGACGATGTACTGTCAGTTCAACCGCTGAACAGGTTTTTCTGGGCTTTGGCGCCACGATCTGCTTTTTTCTTCTTTTCTGCAGGCGGTTCCTCATCCTCCGTGTCTTCTTCCGACTCGTCCTCTTCCCCATCCTCAGCGGATGATTTGTCACTGCCCTCTTCCTCTTCGATCTCTGTCTCCCACTGTTCAATCTGGCCAATGAGACTGTTGACGCGATCACGCATTACGCCCCGTTCGGAGTCCAGTGAGTCGAGTTCCTGTTTGTATTTTTTGTTTTCCGTCTGCAGTTCTACAAGGCGTTGTTCGATATCCTGCTTTTCCTTCTTCAACTCTGCATAGCCGGACAGCAATCGTTCAATATACTGTTCCAGACGGATAAGTTCCTTATCGCTTCCCATAGTTTTCCCTCGATTGTTCATTGACGATAAATCTGACTATACCACGGTACTTGAACACCGCAACCTCTATCGGAAAGGCCGTTCGAAGTTGTCGCAAGGACCGTTATCTGACATAACTCCAGCTCAATGGCTTATGATTTTCATAGGGCATATAACCATGAAAAATTTTAGGATCCTCATCAAAAACCAACGGCAGAAAATATTTATCCCCTTCCCACATTGGCAGACTCAGAAGCTTGTCCACTTCATACCAGAGCAGACGTCCCTCC
>JBPCUV010000043.1:0-3705 GCA_051010975.1 Desulfocapsaceae bacterium | reverse complement strand
ACGTAATTGCTCAGAAAGCCTTCGTCGAATCGTTCGTCTCCGGTGAGGGCAATGAAACAGACGATGGATGGAGACTGTTTGTCGACAATCACCCCCTGCTGGCGCACTTCGCTCGGCAGCTGCGGGGTCGCCATCGAGACTTTGTTCTGGACATCCACCGCCGCAATATCCAGGCTGTAGCCTGGCTGAAAGAAAACACTGATACTCGAGGTGCCGGCGCTGGTGCTCGAGCTGGTCATATAGATCATACCCTGCACGCCGTTGATGCGATCCTCCAGCGGACGGGTCACCGACTCCTCTACGCTGAATGCATTGGCTCCGACATAGGTGGCAGAAACCAGCACCGTCGGCGGCGCTACTTCGGGATATTCCTGAATTGGCAGAATGAAAATGGAAACGGTACCCGCCAGCACAATCAACAGCGAGATAACCATCGCAAAGATGGGTCTTTTAATGAAGAAAATTGAAAACATGATCAGGCCCCTGTATCCAGCATACCCTGTTTTTGGAGGGTAGCTTTGACCCCCTTGGTGTCGGAAACGTCAGTTGGATCAAGCGGTACTCCCTGCCGTAGCTTGGCGAACCCGGAGATGATAATTTTTTCGCCCCCTTCAAGTCCTTCGACCACGAGCATATAGTAGCGGCTCTCGTAACCGCTCTTGATGTCGACCCGTTTGGCAGTGTTGTTCTCGTCTAAAATATAGACATAGCTGCCCTGCTGATCTTCCTGGACCACGCCGGGGGGGATCAATAAGAATGAAGCCTGATCAGTGATCATCACTTCGACGTACACAAAGGTTCCTTCGAGCAACGAGTGATCGTCATTGGCGACTTGTGCCCGCATGGAGATGGTCCCGGTGGTATTGTCGACCCGGTTGTCGGAAAAATCGACTTTTCCCTTCAAGGGTTCCCGCTGAACCAGTCCCTGTTTGTCCTCTGAAACGGTTACTATGGCCGGCATTTTATCCCGGGACTTGTGAATCCTCATGGCCTGAAACTGGGATTCGGTGGGATTGAAATAGGCGTACATCGGGTTGTCCGAAACAATCGTGGTAAGCACAGTCTGCTCGCCGTAACCGACAATATTGCCAATATCTACAAGCTTTCGGCTAACTCTGCCCGAGATCGGCGCTGTCACCTCAGTATAGCTGAGGTTTAACTCAGCATCTTTGATGGCTGCTTCATCGGCCTTGATTGCGGCAATCAGCTCTCCTTCCCGCGCCTCATACTGCTCCAGCTGTGCGCGGGGAGCAAGATCTTCCGCCACCAAAGGTTTATAGCGCTCGACATCAGCACGGGCCAGCTTCAGACTGGCCTGGTTCTGCTGAAGCTGGGCCTGAGCCTGGGCCAAGGCCGCTTCATAGGTATCTTTTTCGATCACGAAAAGGGTATCTCCCTCTTCTACGTAGTCACCCTCGGTAAACAGCACCTGATCGAGCCTTCCCGATACCCTCGCCCGCACTTCAACCCGCTTGGTCGCTTCGGTTCTCCCTGTGAAGGTGATCCACAGCGGCACCGATTCGTCATTTACGGCAATTACCTCAACCGACAAGGGCGGGGGAGCTTTTTTCTCGGCGGTAGCCTCTTCTTTTTTATCCTCGCTGCAGGAGGAGAGGAAAAGACTTGCAGCGAAGCAGACAAGCATGACGATTCTGATCATAGCGGTTCCCTTTTCTGGTCGATGGTCATAGCTCCCTTAAGCACTGGGAGGGTGAATTGTTTTTAATGTCAATAGTCGTTACGTAGATAAAAATAAGCTATTATTACGTTTATTGTGGTATTAATTGTAATCGAACTGATATATTTTACTATTCATAATTGACTATTGATCCCGCTAAGAAAGATCGCTTCGAAAAGAGAGGAATCTGAAATGTGTAATTTTTCTGTCAGGCTTCTTTTGACTGCCTGTTTGTTCTGTCTTTTACCTGCCCAGATCAGTCAGGCTGCGACGCAGCAGCTCACACTGGATGATTGCATCCAGATCGCCCTTGAAAATAATCCCCAGATCGAGGTTGCCAGGCAACAATACCTGGCTAACCAGGGTGTACTCACCCAAGCCAAATCATTTTACTGGCCTCAGCTCTCTGGCGGTGTCGGTTATGGCCGTCAATATATCGATACTGACCGTCAGAATTTAGACGATCAGACCGGAAATCAGGTATTTTTAGATGAAGACAATGTTGGATCAGCTCTTCTGCAAGCGTCGCAGCTGATTTTCGACTTTGGCAAGACCACCGGCCTGATCGATTCCAGCTCGTTCAATCTCTCCGCTTCAGCAGAGAACCTGGCCCAGACCTATCATGACCTGATCTTCAGCGTAAAGAGCAGCTTCTACTCAGTGCTCGAAAGCAAACGGCTCATCGGCGTCGCCGAGCAGGCCGTTTCCAACTATGAGCAGCAGCTCTATCGGGCTCAGAGATTCTACGAGTCTGGTGTGCGTACAAAAATCGACGTGACCAATGCCGAGGTCAATCTTTCCAACCAGAAATTGAACCTGCTCCGGGCCAATGCCGATTTTAAGACCTCGCTGGTCAGCCTTGAAACAGTCATCGGTACCATTCCCAACAATGGTGATTACGAGCCGGTGACCAGTGAACCGCCGCTCGATGAGCTTGCCTCTCAGAAACCGGAGATGTCCGATTCACTGGACACTCTGCTTCAATCCGCAGAGGACAACAGGCCTGGTCTCAAACAGTTCGATTTTCTGATTCAGGCGGCCGAGGCTTCGGTAACCCAAGCCAAAGGCGACTACTGGCCGACCATCGATGCGGTGGGCGATTACAATAAATTTGAGACCGATCTACCCAGCATCTCTGATAACTGGCAGATCACCGCCAGGCTCAACTGGGAGTTCTTCTCCGGCTTTGAAACCGAAGGTAAAGTGGCCGAAGCGTCTGCTCAACTGCGTGAGGTTAAGGCCGGTCTACGTGATTTCCAACTCGAGGTCACCAGAGATGTCACCGACAGTTATTTGAGAGCAGACGAGAATCGTGAAGGCGTCGATATTGCCGACCAGACCGTCGAGCTTGCAGAAGAGAACCTGCGCTTAGCCGAGGGACGGTATAAAGCGGGCATCGGCGATCTGCTCGAGTTCAATGACGCCCAGCTGCTCTATACCCAGAATCAGTCAAACCTGGTTGTCACCTACTATAATTTTCTCACCGCTCTCGCTCGAATCGACCGGGCTGTCGGTGTCACTCCGGAGCTGGTCGATTATGACATGACCGTTATGCCCCCGGAGAAATGAGTCTGGTTTGACCCTATCCTTGAGATTGCCAGTGGGCTAAAATGCATTAGTGTTATCCAAAATCCTGATTCCAGGCAATTTTTTTATTGACACAGCATTTTTTTCTCAACACTATGTGCGGCCAGAATAGTCTATGTCCGATCACCCGTCTCATCATCTGGTTTACGGTACGCTGAGTGACTACCTCACCGGCGAGGAGCTGGTCGACACCGATGATGAGCGCATTCGGCAGGAACTCAGCCGACTCATGGTGGAAAAGCGCGGTTATAAGCGGGAAGAGTTACAACCGAGATTATGCATTGAAACTCTGTTTACCCGCAATTTCGTCACATCCACCATCGATCTGACCGTAGAACTGGAGCATAAGCAGATGATGATTATCCGCTACGGTCCGGGATCATTGGTTAGCCGTGAACGTTCTGCCCTGGCAGCAGCCAGGGTGCTCAACGAGGATTACA
>JBPCUV010000042.1:0-26088 GCA_051010975.1 Desulfocapsaceae bacterium | reverse complement strand
CAGCAATTGACTGTAACTGACAATATCGCCATTCAGCGCCACCACACTTATTTGTTGGTCCATTTTTTCCTATCCCTGCGAATATAATTTTCAAATTATTTTCTCCAACAGAGCCTTGGCTGTGTTGTGCTCAAACAGCAGTTCGTTTTTTGAAAAAGAAGTTGTCGGTCTTCATCTCTAATCCTCTCCGAGAAGTCGAATAGTGGTTTTTCAGTGGTAGTTTTTCCCCGATGAAGGACAATTGGCAGGAGGTGATATACGATTGACACTCTATTGACTGCAATTGATCTTCGTACTGCATCCCTGCCTGGATAAAGCAGGAACAAGGTCGCCATGTATATCAACCGCAAGAACGCAAACTCTGAAACATCCCGAAAACACAGATACTTGAACCTGGGCGCTTCTTAAAGGCTGACCCTGATATCAGTCAGGGATGCTGGAAAAGAACAGCGTTTATCGGATATGCATAAGTTATATACCACATTGTAGCATAGTCAAGCAACAAACGCTTCAGCCAGTGACTAAAAAACACTCTACTACGAGGATATAGAAGGAGCACAACGGTACAGAAGCGGCAGGTCTGAGTGAAGCAAAAGGGGAACCTCTGCGGGCCAAGTTGCGAGGCTAAGCTCCACCCTTTTCGATTCCAGGCAGCAATTCATTCAGCTCTTTCAGGACACTTTCTCGCTCGTCATCGAGGTCCAGCAGGTCTTGCATGACAGGAGGTTTTATCGAATGAGCGGGCAGACGTTTCTCAGTTTCTGTGATTGGTGCCTCCAGCTCTGCGAGCCTGATTTTCAACTTTTGTATGCGGGTTATTGTCATCGTTTAGGATAGACTCTGTTTATTGCTGGTGCTGATCAGGGTGCCAGATGTTCGAGATGTTCTTCTATCAGTTTCAATTCAATATCGGTCGGTGAACGCTTCTGAACACGATAGAAGAAAACTTCCTTTAGTTTGGATTTTCTGCTGTAAACAATCACCTCATATTTCGACTCAAGGGAAGGGTTGAGCTCCACCCAGAGAGTACGTTCGAGATCAATAGAGAAATCTTCGCACACATGCTTGGCGAATTTTTCCGGGTGAGCCGAGATCGAATGCCCCTGGCCCGTCTCCGAATAAAGGCAGAGGTGCTGCCTGAACGAGGTTACGTTGCCGTCGTCCTCCCCTATTGAATAGATATAGAGATGATAAGATCCGGGGAACCAGGCTATCGGGTCGCGGCCGTCGCGTTTCTTCCCATCCCAACTGTATATTCCGTTAAATAATTCCATAAGTACTCAGAATAGATGTCTATACCGCTCCGTTTATCTGTTTTTCAGCTCTATACTTTATGGCCGATAACGAAAATGTCTCCCCCGCCGCTGCTCAATTATCCTCTATCGGTTATCTCAACCGAGCTAACCCCTTGTTTTTCAACACCTGCTTATAGAAATGTGGTAGGGTGGTATCGATAACTATCAGGCACCAGAGAGGATCAATTTATTATGACTGAAACCACAAGTGTTGAGCGTTTTCTTCAGGGAAATGGCTGTTCCCAGGCCGTTCTGACCCAGTTCTGCGAACAGTTGGGAATGGATCAACTGACCGCATTGAAAATTTCTTCGGGTTTCCCCGCCGGTATGCAGATGGCAGGAGTCTGCGGGGCGGTAACCGGAGCATACATGGTACTCGGCCTCAAGTTCGCCGACCAACAAAGCTCCGAGTCTGCCGGTCGCAAGCAAGTCTACCAAGCCGTTGCCGAGTTCACTCGGCGGTTCAAACAACGCAACAACACCCTGGACTGCAGCGAGCTGCTGGGCTGTAACATTATGACACCTGAAGGCAAAGAGATCGCCGATCAAAAGAATCTCTTCAAGACCGTGTGCCCAAAGTTTGTCGAAGATGCAGCCATCATTGTGCAGGACATTATAGAAAGCACTGACCATGATAAATAAGACGCTGGAGGTGACAGTATGAATCTCTATTCGATGCTGAAAAAAAGGGAGCAGGACAAATCCCCTGTCAAGGTTGGCGTTATCGGAGCAGGTAAATTCAGTTCTATGTTTCTCAACCAGGCCCGCTTCACCCCGGGTCTGCAGGTTGTCGGCATCGCTGAACTCTCCACCCAACGGGCTTATGATGCTCTGGCAACGACCGGCTGGGGCGACAATTGCGCGGCAACGGCAGCATCATCCGCTGAGATCAACGACACGGCAGCTGCCGGAAAAATAGCCATTACCGAAGACGCCAGCGCTTTGATCGAATCAGAATGCGAGGTGGTCATGGAGATAACCGGCAGTCCGGAAGCAGGAACCAGCCATGCGGTGGCCGCCATTGAAGCGGGTAAACATGTGGTCATGGTCAACGTCGAGGCCGATTGCCTGCTCGGACCGGTTCTCTCGAAAAAAGCGGAGGACAATAATGTCGTCTATACCATGGCCTATGGTGACCAACCGGCCCTCATCATGGAGCAGCTCGACTGGGCCCGGACAGTCGGCTTCGAAGTCGTCTGCACCGGCAAGGGAACCAGATATCAGCCTGAGTATCACTACTCCACTCCCGATACCGTCTGGGGGTACTATGGATTTTCCGAAGAACGGGTCGCCAGTGGCGATTACAACGCCCAGATGTTCAATTCCTTTCTTGACGGCTCCAAATCCGCAATAGAAATGTGCGCCGTGGCCAACGGCTCGGGACTCAGGCCCCAGAATTGCGGTCTGCAGTTCCCTGCAGTTGATGTGGAGGATCTGGCCGATGTGCTGAAACCTGCAGCCGAAGGTGGCATTCTCGAGCATTCCGGCACGGTGGAGGTGATTGCCAGTGAACAGCGTGACGGGTCTCCGGTCGCCAGAGATCTGCGCTGGGGGGTCTATGTGGTGTTCAGGGCTCCAAACGCCTACGCGGAACGCTGTTTTCAGGAGTACGGCATGAAGACCGATGCCAGCGGTCTCTATTCCGCCCTATACCGGCCCTACCACTATATCGGTCTGGAACTTGGCATCAGTGCGGTAAATGCGGTGTTAAGGAGTGAGCCCACCGGCTGTTCCCGCCACTACCTGGCCGATGTCGGCGCTTTCGCCAAAAAAGATCTGATTCCGGGAGACCGGCTGGATGGAGAGGGCGGCTACACTGTCTTCGGCAAACTCATGAGCGCAGAAGAAAGTCTGAAGGGCTCAATCCTGCCCCTGGGGTTGACCGGTCAGGCGCGAGTCGTCAAACCAGTTGCCAAAGATGGTGCACTCACTTACGACTGCGTGGAACTCGACACCTCAAAAACAGCCTATCGGTTGAGAAAGGAGCTCGAATCATGGGGAAGCTCATAAATCTGCTGGCGCGGATCTGGGACCGGTTCATCCAAGATCCGCGTGCCGTTGGTCAGACGTTGAAACGGATATTGAGAATATCTCCTTCCTCGACAATATAGTCCTTACCCTGCACGTAAAGTTTTCCCTGTTTTTTCAATTCGGCCTCACTGCCGTGCTCGGTCAACTCTTCATACTTCAATACTTCGGCCCTGATAAATCCCTTCTGCAGATCCGAATGGATCGCTCCGGCCGCTTCAGGGGCGGTGGACCCGATCCGCACCAACCACTGATGTACCTCATCCTCGCCCACCGTGAAAAACGACATTCTCCCCAGTGCTGTTAAGCACAATCGGGTCAGGATGCCAAGCGCCGGTTCTTCGATGCCGAGGTCGACGCGAAACTCCTTTTTCTCCTCCTCGCTGTCGAGCTGGGATATTTCCGACTCGACCTGCGCCGATACGGCCATCGCCTCCATCTTCTGATCACGGCACTGGTCAGCGACTCTTTCCAGAACAGTCGTGTCGCCAAGATCGTCTTCTGAAACGTTGAACACCAGGATAAGTTCTTTTCTGGTAATAAACGGATAACTGCGGATCAACAGATCCTCTTCCTCGCTGAACTGCATGAGCCGAAGTGGTTGCTCCTCTTCCAGGTGGGCCTGGATCCGCTTCATCAGGTCAAATTCCTTGGCCTGGCGTTCGTCCTTAATTTTTTTTAAGGCGGTTTCAAGCCGCTCGATCCGTTTTTCAACGAATATCTGGTCATGCATGAGGAATTCGGAATTGACCATTTCAACATCCCGTAGCGGATCCACCGACCCGGAGGTATGATAGACCGCTTCATCCTCGAAAGACCGGACCACATGACAGAGTGCATCGACATCGACTATGTGCTGAAAGATTTCCCCTTTGGCAATGGTCTCCTGCTCTATTTTGGGCAACAGGACCAGATCGATTCGAGCTCTGGTCTCTTTCTTTGGCTCATACATCTCCACCAGCCTGTCGAAGCGCTCATCAACGATATCGGCAGTACCGGGGAGCGGTTTGGGCTGTCCACCCTGGTCCGCCGCCTCGGAGCCTGTCAAAACTCGAAACAATGTCTTTTTACCGGTCTGCGGCAGACCGACAATCCCTACCTTCATCTGTACCTCTTGTATTAATTGCTTTGTTGATCCTCAACTACCTAGTGCCTCACAGGCCTGGCGAATCTACCATAGTTGAGAAAAGATTCACCAATTTCCGGTTGGCGGGCTGTTATCATCAGTCATTCTTCCTCTACCGCCTCATCCACCAGGCTGAATTAAAAGATAATAATTGACTGATCGCTGTTTGCATTTTATGACTATGGGCTGAAAACTGCTTTTGCTGAATCGTAAGCTTTTTTAACCTAAAAGTCATTGCTGGAACACAAACAAAGGAGCGTATGATGAAAGTGACCATTACCGATCAGTGCATGGGCGACCGCAACTGCAACAAACTCTGTCCCGAAATATTCGAATATGACGAAGAAGCACTCTTGTCCATTGTCAAGATGGACGCCATCCCCGACCATCTAAAAGATGTGGTCCGCCGGGCAGCCGTCGAGTGCGGCGCCGACGCCATCGAAGTCGAAGAATAGGGGCGTCTGAATAAGATGGTCAGCTTCAGGGAAAGCCGGACCGCCAAGAATCTGCAGATTTCTTTCTCGGCTGAGGCACAGGCCCGTTCCAGGTACAATTTCTTCGCCAGGAGGGCCGAGGACGACGGCTACATGCAGATAGCCAACCTTTTCGATGAAACCGCCGATCAGGAATATGAACATGCCCTGCGCTTTTTCAAATTCTTCAACGGCGGCGAACTCGAAACAACCTGGCCGTTTCCCACTGGCGTAATCGAAGATACCAGGGCCAACCTCCTGAGTTCAGCTAAGCTCGAACTCTACGTGCATGACACCATGTACAAGGGGTTTGCTGAGATCGCCCGGGAAGAGGGATTCAAACGGGCAGCCGACACCTTCGACGCGATCATCGTGGCCGAGAAACACCATGAAGATATATTCAGGGAACTGGCGGCAAACATAGACAGCGGTAGAGTCTTCGCCAGAACTGAGGAACGAGTCTGGAAATGTCTCGGCTGCGGCTATCTGCACAAAGGACAAGAAGCTCCGGAAAAATGTCCGGCCTGTGTCAGGAAACAGGCCTACTTCGAGCTGCTGGTTAAGAACTGGTAGAGTTCAGCCGATGGCGTCCGCCGGGTAACTGCCGCCGGACGCCATTTTTCTGCTCACCATCCCGGGGGCTTGCAGGACAGGAGTTTCGCCTCAGCGTTGAGCCAGCGGTACGAACGACCGGCTGGTCTCGCCGGTGTATATTTGCCGCGGCCTCGAAATACGCTGGTTATGTTCCAGCAGTTCACGCCAGTTGGCAATCCAGCCCGGCATCCTGCCAATTGCAAACATCACCGTATACATATTCAGCGGAATACCGATGGCCCGCAGTAGAATACCACTGTAGAAATCGACGTTGGGGTAGAGATTGCGCTCGACGAAATAGTCATCCTTGAGTGTCTTCTCTTCCAGTTCCAGTGCCACATCGAGCAGCGGATCTTCCTGCTGCAGCTCCTCAAGCACCTCGTATACCCGTTTTTTGAGAATGATAGAGCGTGGATCGAAATTCTTATAAACTCGGTGCCCAAACCCCATCAGTCGGTAATCGCTGTTCTTGTCCTTGGCCATATCCAGGTAGTGACTGATCGGCTTACCCGAAGTATTGATGTCTTCAAGCATCCTGATCACCGCAGCATTAGCACCGCCGTGCAGGGGACCCCAGAGTGCGCAGACACCGGCCGACACTGAACTGAACAGGTTGGCTCTGGAACTGCCGACCACACGCACTGTCGAGGTCGAGCAGTTCTGTTCATGATCAGCGTGCAGGTTCAGAAACAGGTTCAGGGCACGCTCCACCACCGGAGTGGCAATATATTCCCGATAAGGCTCGGAGAACATCATATGCAGAAAATTCGAACAATAGCTGAGATTTGGGTTGGGGTGCATCAGGGGTTTGCCGGTAGCCATCCGATAGGAGAAAGCAGCAATTGCACGAACTTTGGAAAGCAGCAGGGCCACGGTTTTGTCAAAAGCCGGACCCTCGGCGTGAACATCGAGTACTTCGGGGTGAAAACAGGAGACCAGATTAAGCATGGCCGAGAGGATAGCCATCGGCGGAGCATCCTTTGGAAAGCCTGAAAAATGGTGTTCAAGGCTGGTATGCAATTGAGCATGCTCGGCAAGGCTCGCTCTGAAATTGGCGAGCTGGCCAGGTTTAGGAAACTCCCCGTAAAGAATAAGGTAGGCCACCTCAACAAACGTAGCCTGTTCAGCGATATCCTCAATAGGATATCCCCGGTAGCGGAGAATTCCATTGGCACCATCTACGTAAGTAATTGAGGAGAAGCAGGAACCGGTATTACCATAGCCCTGGTCCATGGTGATGTAGCCGGTCTGGGAACGAAGCTTCTGGAAGTCTATGGCTCGTTCATTTTCTGTTCCGGTATAAACCTCGAATTCGTAGTTCTTGTTGTCAATCGTCAAGGTGGCCGTGTTGTCTGTCATCGTCTCTCCTCAAGTGCAGGTAAACTGGTTTTTGTAGCCAGAATCAGTCTTCATCAATAGTGATAATTATTATTGTCCAGGGACGCAATCCACTGGTCAATTACAATAACCAGTCTGGACTATTTGGCTAGAACGGGTCGTCACATATTCATACCCACTCTGACGATACCAGCTTTTAATTGACTTTTTTCAGAACTTCTTAGTATCCTCATTATCGACCTCTGATAAATCAAAGAACTCGATCACTAATCCCATCCCTTTGGATCATCCATGGAAGACCGGGTCGTTTCGGTATCGCTTGATGAGATTCATAAACGTTTCGACGCCAATGAAGTATTAAGGGGAATTTCCCTTACAGCCCACGAGGGAGAGGTAATTTCGGTTCTGGGCCCAAGCGGATCGGGCAAGTCAACCCTGCTCCGCTGCATCAACCTGCTGGAAATACCAGACAGCGGCAGATTATTTGTGTCAGGCGAAGAAGTGGTCCTGAAGAGGACCAGAGACAATCGTACCGTGCCGGCCGACATGAAGCAGGTGGAGCGCATCAGATCCAAACTGGCGATGGTCTTCCAGCAGTTCAACCTCTGGTCACATTTGACAATCCTCCAAAATGTCATCGAAGCACCGGTCCATGTGCTGAAAGTCCCCCGTCAGGAAGCGATTGACAGGGCCAAGATGTATCTCGAAAAGGTCGGAATTCCCGACAAACAGGAAGCCTATCCAGCGCACCTTTCCGGCGGCCAGCAGCAGCGTGCGGCAATCGCCCGTGCCCTGGCTGTGGAACCAGAAGTTATTCTGTTCGACGAACCCACTTCAGCACTCGATCCCGAACTGGTCGGAGAAGTACTTCAAGTCATGAGAACCTTGGCCGAAGAGGGCCGAACGATGATTGTCGTGACCCATGAAATGGGATTTGCCCAGGAAGTTTCCTCTCGGGTGATCTTTCTTGATGAAGGGTTGATCATGGAGGACGGAAATCCCCAGACAGTATTTAATAATCCGGAAACAGATCGTTTTTCTGCCTTTATCAAGGCGATGGTCTGATTTTATTGACTCGACAAGAACAATCCACCAACCAGGAGGTACACCATGAAAAAACTCACCCTCACACTACTGCTCGTCATTTTTGCTCTGGCCGCGACCACTGCGTTCGCCAAGGACTGGGGTAAAGTTCGTATCGGCGTCGAAGGCGCCTATCCCCCTTTCAGTTATGTCACACCGGGAGGTGAACTGGCCGGATTCGACATCGACATCGCCAAGGCGCTTGGCGAGGCAATGGGCGCTGAGGTAACCTTGGTCGCCCAGGACTGGGACGGTATCATCCCTGCCCTGTTGGCAAAAAAATATGACGCCATTATTGCTTCTATGTCAATTACCGAAGAACGCAAGAAGAAGGTAGCCTTCTCCGAAAAATATTATCAAACTCCGGCCAAGTTCATAGCCAAGAAAGGAGCTATCAGTGATTTTTCTCCCGAGGTAATCAAAGGCAAAAACATTGGCGTGCAGCGGGCCACCATCCATGACCGTTATCTGACCGACAACTACGGCAAAGACGTGAAAATTAAAAGATACGGAACTCAGGACGAAGCCTACCTGGATCTGACCGCAGGCCGAGTCGACATGCTTCTGGCAGACAGTGTTGCCCTGTCAGACGGCTTTCTGAAGAAACCCGAAGGAGCCGACTATCAGTTTATCGGCCCGGATCTGAGCGACCCGAAATGGTTCGGTGACGGAGCCGGGATCGCCATTCGCAAAGAAGACAAGGAGTTGGTCGAAAAATTCAACATGGCCATCGAAAAAATCCGCAGTGACGGAACCTACAAGGCCATCCAGGATAAATATTTCGATTTTAACGTCTACGGCGAATAATCTCTGAGTCCCGCCTCCGGCATCACAGCTTGAGGCGGGACATTTTTTGCCTATCGATGTTCTCACTGCATGGCTATGGACCCTCAATTTTTGAAGGGACGATCCTGACGATTGAGGTTTCTCTTGCCTCACTTGTCATTGCAATGCTGCTCGGTATCTGCGGAGCCCTTGCCAAGCTCTCCCGGGCCAGATCATTGCGGCTCGTCGCCCAGATTTACACCACTATAATCAGAGGCATTCCGGATCTGGTTCTGATGCTGCTGATCTTCTTCGGCGGTCAGGTGTTTATAAACCAGCTTGGCCCGATGCTGGGCTATGACGAGTATATCGATATCAACCCGCTTATCGCCGGGGTTTCGACCATCGGATTTATCTTCGGTGCTTATATGACCGAGACCTTCCGGGGGGCAATTCTGGCTGTCCACAAGGGCCAGCTCGAAGCCGGCACCGCTTACGGCATGTCAGGCTTCATGGTGTTCAGGCGAATTACCCTGCCGCAGATGGTCCGCCATGCCCTGCCGGGCTTCGGTAACAACTGGCTGGTACTGATCAAGACCACCGCCCTGGTCTCAATTATCGGTCTCGACGATATGGTTAGAAAGGCGGGACTGGCAGCCGGCGCAACCAGAAAACCATTCACCTTTTATCTGGTGGTGGCCATCAACTACCTGCTGATCACCTCGATATCGGTTTATATCCTCAAGCAGCTCGAACGTCGCTACAGTGTCGGCGTCAGGGAGGCCTAACGTGGATCTGGCGATCATTTTCGAGAACCTCCCCATCTATTTCACCGGCTTGAAAAACACCCTCATCCTGGTCTCCATCTCACTTGTCCTCGGCCTGCTGCTGGCCGTACCACTGGCTATTCTTCGGAACTATGGAAATCCGCTGGTACAGCTGCCGATCAGGGCTTTCATCTATTTTTTCAGGGGCACTCCCCTGCTCGTCCAGATGTTTCTGGTTTATTACGGGTTCGGCCAGTTCGACCTGATCAAAGAGAGTCTGCTCTGGCCTTTTTTCCGTGAGGCTTACTTCTGCGCGCTGTTCGCTTTTACGCTGAACACCGGCGCCTATACCACTGAAATTCTACGCGGCTCCATCAAAGCCACCCCTCACGGTGAGATTGAAGCGGCCATGGCCGCCGGCATGTCGCGATTTCTGATGGTGCGCCGCATCATCCTGCCCAGCGCCTTTCGCCGTGCTCTGCCCGCCTACAGCAACGAGATTATCTTCATGCTGCACGGTTCGTCCCTGGCCAGCGTTATCACCATCGTCGATATCACCGGGGCAGCTCGAATTATCAACTCGCGATTTTACAGCCCTTACGAGGCGTTTCTGACTGCGGCCGTATTCTACATGGCAATTACCTTTCTGATCGTATTTCTGGTAAAGAAGCTCGAAGTTCACTGGTTCGCTCATCTTCAGCCCCAATCCACCGAACAAGTCGTCGAGGCACCGCCATGAAAAACGTCGAAACCAGAGTGCTGCCCCAGACCAGCCCAGGTACCAGGCGATCGCTGAATATTTTCCGTTACGGGATACCTGGTAGTCGCCCCAAAGCTTATCTCCAGGCTGGGCTGCACGCCGATGAAGCGCCGGGTTATCCAGTACTGCAGGCACTCATCGAAAAATTGGACAAGGCAGCCGAGCAGGATGCCGTCAAAGGAGAGATTATCGTGGTGCCCGCGGCCAATCCAATTGGGCTGGCCCAGTGGCGCGATGAAATGCTGCAGGGACGCTTCGACTTCGTCAACTCGGTTAACTTCAACCGGCAGCATCATGATCTTATCGACCGGCTGGTTGATGCCATTGGTCCGGAGCTGGGCGAGAACGCCGACAAAAATGTAGCGGCCATACGCAAATGCAGTGCTGAAATCCTCGCCAATATGCAGCCCGAAGACGAAACATCGACACTCAAACAACTGCTGCTGTCACTTTCCCATGACGCCGATATCGTGCTCGACCTGCACTGTGATCTCGAGGCCTTGATGCACGTCTATATCGGCACGCCGCTGTGGCCCGAATCAGAAGATCTTTCCGCCCAGATGGGGGCCGAGGCAACCTTGCTGGCAGCCGACTCCGGGGGCACTCCTTTCGATGAAGCAAACAGCCGCCCCTGGTGGGTGCTGGCCGAACGTTTCCCGGATTATCCGATTCCGTCTGCCTGTATGGCCGCAACCGTTGAATTGCGAGGCTTGTCCGATACCGACCCTGAGATGATCGAGCTTGACAGTGATAACCTGTTCTGTTTTCTGCAGCGCCGTGGGGTGATATCAGGGCCGCCTGTGGAGCAGCCGAGGTTGATCAATCCGGCAACACCGCTAACCGGGGTAGACTACGTCAAAGCCTTTTCTGCCGGCATCATCGTCTATCTGAAACAACTCGGAGAATGGATCGATGAAGGGGAAACAATTGCCAGGATCATCAATCCGCTCCCTGAAGATGAGAACCAGAAGATGGTTGAGGTAAAGAGCAGAACGGCCGGGCTGCTGTTCTCCCGCAATGTGGACCGCTTCGCCCGGCCCGGGAAGATCATCGCCAAGATTGCCGGCAGTAAGGTTTTGTGCGAGGCGGAAGGGAACCTGTTAACCCTCTGAGATCAGTGAACACGCCTCTTCGACCTGCTGGCGAACTTCTGCCAGCCAGCTCCGGCGCTGCTCTTCACTGCTGGTAATAACGATAGCAAACGTCTCTCTGCGTACATCGGCAACTCCGCACAATCCAAAGATACAGTTTTTCCATATCGTTTCCAACGGGTCGCCAAAAACCTGATGCTCCCGCAGACCTTCCGTGTTCGAGGTATTGAAAACAAGGGCAAGTTTAGCCTGCAGAAGCCCCACCGGAACACCCTCCCCGCTATCGCCGTCGAGAAATTCGTAAGCTACTCCGGGTCGAATGACCCGGTCTATCCAGCCCTTGAGTATCGCCGGTGGCTGTCCCCACCAGTTGGGATGAATGACGATGATCAGATCGGCTTCACTAATTTCCCGGCAATGGGCAGCAACCAGTGGTGGCAGATCGACATCTCTTGCCACTTCCTCTGCCGGCAGAAGCGGCTCAAACTGTTCCTGGTAGAGATCATGAAAATTCACTCGAACGTCTTCGCTGGCAAGTGTTTCCAAAACCTTCCGGGCGATGGCGTGGTTGAAACTGGTTGGTTCAGGGTGAGCAAGTATTACGGAAACCTGCATGCTCAATAACCGATGTTGTGCTCGAATTCTCTGAGTCGTTTATGGATCGAGCGCAGCTCGGTGATAGTGGTCCAGTTGCCGATGAAAATTGAAAACGACTCCCGGACTTTGCTGAAAGCATTGGAAACCTGAACCAGCACGCCCAGCGTGATCAATCCGGTAAACAATCCCGGCCCCATGATCAGGTAAGGAACGATGATCATAAGTTGTTCGAAAAAATTGAGCCAGATATCGAAATAACCGTAATGGAGAAACAGACGGTGGTAGTTGAACTTGAGGCCGACGAACAATTCGATTATCGTCTCGGTCTTGCCGAAATTGACCTTGTCGTCCTCCGCATAAACCAGTTCCTTCCTGAATGCCGCCTCGACTTTCTGGTTGTTGTATTCCAGACCGGGCAGCTTGATACCCACGAACCAGGATATCAGCAACCCCCCGACAGAGACAATCAGCGCCACCCAGACCAAGCTGCCTGGGATGTCTTTGATGTAGGGAATATCCACTCCACCACTTAACCCCCAGAGGATCGGCAGAAAGGCCACCAGAGTCAGGATTGCCCGGATCACCTGGAGCCCCAGACTCTCGACTATTCTGGCAAAGCGATAAATGTCCTCCTGGATACGCTGGCTCGCACCTTCCACCTCCTCTTCAACCTGCTGCCATTGACTGACGTAGGAGAAAGTCATCGCTTCACGCCACCTGAAGGCGTAAAGCCTGGTAAAATAAGAAGTAAGAGTAGCTATCAGGACATAGGGGAAAGCGATATAGGCGAAAATCAACAATTCCTGCCAGAATTCTTCGATTTGATGCTCGGTGGCCTTCTGCAGCATGTTGTAGAATCTGCCGTACCATTCGTTGATTTTCACCGTCAACTCAACCTGGACGAACAGCGAGGCCAGCAGGAAGAGGCCCCCGCCCCAGGCCCAGGCAAACCATTTTCTGCTTTTGTAAAATGAACGAAACATTGGCATTCCTTGTGGCCGCCGAGATTATACGGCGATGGAATCGCAGAAAAATCCAATCTGCGAGTTTTATTAAACTATGAAGGTCACCTGAAACTGTTCAGGAAGCAGTCAATTCAAACTCCGGTGGCTGGTGGATGTGCTGTTTCACAACACATTGTTCCATGGCTTTGATGATCGCCGCCTTATATTTTTCCGGGAAACCGTCGGGCAATTCCAGATCGACAACCATCTTTGGGTATCGTTTCTGATTCTTGTCCCATTCATACCGCATCTTCAACCGCATGGTTGAGGCATCAATGTCGCGAGCCCGGCAGAATTTCAGGGCAAAATAACCGGCACAGGTGGCGATTGACGTGGTAAAAAGCTCAAACGGGGACGGAGCCGAGTTGTCTCCACCCGACTTTTCGGGTTGATCGGTCAGCAGGGTAAAATCACGAACCGCTGCTTCTACTTTTAAATTTCCGGGAAAACTGACGTTTATTTCTGTCGTCAAGGTTGCGCTCCTTATTTGCTGCTGATGGTTTTAAGTTGTCTGTTGATGTCATCAAAATCGAACACATATGGACGATATCCGGTGAATTCACCGATGTTCATACTGATGTCGGCAGGATCAACTCCGCTTTCGTCGAGAACGGCCAGCATTGCCTGATATTGGTGGATGTCGCCCACCTCCTCGGGAGGGCTGCCGTTGGCACCGTCCAGCAACCGGGGAAAAGGCTCGAAACTGCCCGCTTTGAGTATCTCCTCGACAGCGATCTGCAGTTCCCAGCCGTCGCCGCCATCATATAAGTAGCTGAACAGAAACTGCATGCCATCCTCAAGCTGATGGAGCTCAAAAGCGGCTTCATCATACTCCGGTTTCCTCTTGAAATCCTCTATACCGAAACCTGGCTGATAAAATATTTTGCCGACCAGAAACTGATGGCTGTCACTATCCTGCCAGCCCATGCAGATCTGGATAACCCGGTGCATATCGGCCAGCGTCATCTGGCCGGGAATCTGGATACGGCGCCAAATCAGCGGATCGGAAAAAGGAATGGCCAGCTTCAGTTGATAACCTGGGATGGATTTTTCAGTTTTTTCCGCCTCCTGTCGGGCAGGCTTTGCTTTTCCAAATTCACCTTTGAGTATTTTGGCCATAACCCCACTCCCCCGCATGCATCGTTGGTAACCTGCTATCCATTCTTCGTGATCAGGAATAGATAAGCATTAATTAAGATTAGACCAACTCGCTTTCCTCATTCAAAGAAGCCGGTAAAGGAATCGACAGGCAGTCGCGGTGTCCGGTAGCTGTTGACCAGCGCTTCGGTATCCTCATAACCAAGTGCCATGCCGCCCAGCAAAATCGAATCAGCAGCATAGCCAAGTTCGCTCTTGACGATTTCCGGGAATTCCCCGAGCGCAGCCTGGGGGCAGGTGGCCAGCCCCTCCGCCATCGCCGCCAGCATAATGGACTGCATGAACATCCCGTAATCCATATAGGATCCGGTTTCCAAACCTGCATCCATAAAAAAGAGCAGCATCACCGGTGCATCGAAGGCACGATAATTAGCCACCCACTGTTCCAGCCGGCGGTCCTTCTCCTGCCGCTTGATACCCAGAGTCTCATAGAGCTGCAGGCCGCATGCAAAGCGTCTGGATTTATACGGCTCTGCCCACTTAAGCGGATAATATTGAAAGTCCATTTGCGGCTTCTCTCCACTCCTGAAAGCCGTTTCGATGCGCTCCTGCAGTCGCTTCTTGCTGGAGCCGCTGACCGCCGCCACCTGCCAGGGCTGCGTATTCACTCCCGACGGAGAGTGGCGAGCCGCTTCCAGCACGGCGACTACTTTCTCCTTGCTGACGTCTTTGTCCAGAAAGGCCCTTGTCGATTTTCTCTTTTTCAGTGCTTCACGAACATCCATAATTCCCCCCGCGCGAAAACCGCCGCCTGGTTAAAAGTAAATTTCATTGTGGCCGACTAAACTCAAACGCTTTCTCAGCAGGTTGATATTGGCCAGTATTTTTTCCAGCAGCTCCTTCTCCATATGACTGATCTCTTTGATGTGGACATGGTTGTCCGGTTCCAGCCCTTCATCTATTCGCCTGACCTGGTGCCTGAAGCGAAGCTGCATGAGAAAGTTGTACGATTCGACGATCTCCTGGTGCATGTCTGGCTTCAGCACGTCTGTTTCCAGGAGACGGTTGATCCGCTGCAATGTGTTGGTTATTTCGAGACCGTAAAAGATGGCATAGATTCTGGCAAAACCGACGATCTGGGCAATGACATGCTTGATATTGAAGGTATCGACATGCTCACCGTTCGATTCGACCGACAAATTTCCAAAAAAATCGATGGGTACCTTGAACAGCAGAGTGTTTTGAGCCATCTGGTAGAGAAACGCCTTCTGGTTCTGGGCCCGGCTCCTGATATGCTCATGCAGTTCAGAAGTAAATCGCTGGTCGCCGTAGAGACATCGAAAATCGAAAAAAATCGAGACTTCCATCAGGTCTTCGGGTGTCGATTCGCCAATCCAGTCGGTAAAATAAGATTTCCACACTGAAATCGGCTGACACCATTTCGGTGTCATGGCCATAATTTTGCCTTTGCAGAACTGATAACCTACCTCGTCCAACCAGGTACAGATCATAGTGGCAAATTGGTGAAAATAGTCATGCACCTGTTCGGCCATAGAATCTTCGATGTCTTCGAATATGATGGCGTTGTCCTGGTCGGTCACCAGGGTCTGTTCACCCCTCCCCTCGCTGCCTACACTGATGAAGGCAAACCGGACAGGGGGCTCACCAATCTCTTCGATGGCCATGTCTACCAGTCTTTCCAGCACCGTGTCGGAAATGGTGGTGATAATCCTGGTGATATTTCGCGCATGAGCACCAGAGTCGATCAACGCCTTGATTATCCTGGGCAGGCGGTAATGGCTCTGGACGATCTCTTCGACGCTGGTACTGGTCCTGATCTGCTCAATCATGAAGTTGGCCGAATAACGGTGCACATCAAGCAGTTCCTCGTTGCTGATCACGCTGACCACATTATCGTTCTCGTCGCGGACAACCAGGTAGTTAATATCCTCTTCCTGCAGAAGCATAGCAGCCTCGAAAATCAAGGCCCGGTCATCGATGTAGACCAGAGGAGTCTTCATGATCTGCCCAACCGGCGTGGTGTCCGGCAGATTTTTCGCCAGCACGCGTTTCCGCAGGAGTCTGTCTGAAACCAGGCCCA
Organism: Desulfocapsaceae bacterium; assembly: GCA_051010975.1. Lineage (GTDB taxonomy): Bacteria > Desulfobacterota > Desulfobulbia > Desulfobulbales > Desulfocapsaceae > JABDQA01. The sequence continues at coordinate 9,968 of JBPCUV010000042.1, read as the reverse complement.
CCATCATTTCGCCATTGCTGACCAGGATGGCATTGGAACCTTTCTCGCTCATCATCTCGGCCGCTTCTTTCACTGTTGTGGTGTGCTCACAGCAAATATACGAGCCCAGCGAGCTGCCAATCGGCTGGTTCATGAACATCAGCGAAGTTTGCAGTTCCACTATCAACCGTTCGCGCTCGTCGGCCGTTTTCTGCTGTGTGGATACATCTTCAATGAGCCCGTCGCAGTATCTGACCCTGCCTTCCAGATCCCGCCCCTCGATCATCGACACAGACACGATCTCCGCTTCCCCGGAGCGATTTTTTACAGGAAAGATCAATTCTTTGGCGATACCGTGTTGATCGAAACTGTCTGAGATCGGCGGTGCCGATTTGTCCTGCTCCAGATGATCGAACAAATCGGAGTCGATAAGTTCATTCTCTTTTTCAAGGCCGAATAGTTTCAAAGTAACCGGATTGGCCTCGAGAATCCTGAAGCGCGGTCCCGGCGTGGTCCTGAATATGCCTATCCGCAGCCGATTGATGAGCTGCCGGTAACGCTCCCTGCTTTCATCGAGCTCTTCCTTGATACGCTTGGTGGCACTGACATCTCTGGCGGTAAGAACCAGCACATTCTGGTTGCCAATATCCTTACGGCTGGCACTGACCGTCACTTCTGTCCGCACTCCGTCCCGCCGGGTAAGAATTGCTTCATGCTCACCGGCTACATCCGTGCCCTCGAGCACACTCTCGACCAGGCTGGATCCCCCTTTCTTCGGCTCTTTACCGGGATCTGAAAATAGCTCAGCCGGAGCCATCGACTCGAGCTGAGTACCGATATAGCCGCTGAGCTGCTCCATACCTGTGTTGGCATAGATGCAGGCGCCGTCATGAATCATCATGATCGGATCGACCGCCGATTCAACCAGCGTTTTGTACTTGACCCGGGAATGGCGCAGTTCCTCTTCGGCATTGCGACGTCTGCGCTCAATAAGCATGCTGCGGACAACGACAAAAAGCAGCAACACCGAAATGCAGAACACCGTCAGATAGATCATCTGCGAAAGACGGCGGGTGATCGCCAGCGTCTTGACTTCCACATCGTCGAGGAACACCCCGGTACCGACGACCCAACCCCAGGGCTCGAATTTTTTTACATAGGCGAGTTTGGGCACCACCCGGTCTTCCCCATATTTTCGGTGCCAGACATATTCGACGTAGCCGCTGTCGGACTCGGATGCCGCCGCAATGAATTCCATGAAAATTTTCTTGCCGCCCACCCCTTCGTAATCACTTAAATCACCGCCGATAAGATCTTTCGAATAGGGATGCATGATCAATTGCGGCTGCATATCGGAAATCCAGAAGTAGTCCCTGAATTCGTCGCCATAGCGCAGATGCTCGATCTCACCAATGGCTTTATTCTGAGCTTCATCTCTGCTCATCCGACCGGATCGTTCTTCCTCTTCGTAGAGAACCATTATCGACCAGGAGACATTGACCAGTTCCTTGATCGTTGCCCGTTTGCTCTCCATGAAACTCTCAGTAAAAATCGGGATGATGAACAGATAGGTGGAACCGATCAGGGTGGTTATCGCCAGTACGGCCGGCAAGATGATGCCGACAATGAATCTGAGCCAGCTCTTTGATCTGTTCCGATAAGGCATAGGTTAGTAAGATCGTGCAATGGGAAGGTAGCGGTCCCTATAACTGCAGTCGATTAAATAAAAAACTGCTGCTGCGGTGACGCTCCGTTCATTTTCATCTTCTGCCGATAGTTTGCCAGACAATTTCGTTCCGCCCCGTTGATCTGCACTTCGAACACATCGGGCCGAGCTTCTAGAACAGTAAAAAACGCATCCACGATGACCGGATCGAAGTGGGAACCAGCTTCCTGGTGGAGATTGACTATCACATCCTCCAGTTTCATTCGGGCAAAATGGGTTCTTCCTGCCAGCATCGTCTCAATGGCGTCACACAGTGTCAGAATCCTGGCGCCGAGAGGAATGGCCGCCCCCTTCAGCCCGTCGGGATAGCCGCTGCCATCGAACCGCTCATGATGATGCAAAATGAGTGGTACCAAATCATTGAGGAAATTTAGAGGTTTGGCGATACGGGCACCAATTTCCGGATGCTGTTTGACGATATCCATCTCTTTGCGTGACAGGATGCCAAGGCGCTCGAGAATATCGTCGTTCATGCCGATCTTGCCGATATCGTGCAGCAGACCGCCGTGGTAAATGGTCTCGATGTCAGTTGCAGACAGCGTCATCTCCTCGGCAACAGCTTTGGCAAATCTTGCGACCCGGACACTATGGCCATGAGTGGACTCGTCCTTGGCCTCGAGGGCCAGGGTGAAGCCTTCGACCATCTGCCTGAGGTTCTGCAGCATCTTTTCATCGTAGCTGAAAGCCTTGTGCAGGGCGATAGCCCCCTGCTCTCCAAGAGCGGTAAGGATTTCCGTCTCTTCAGTGTTGAGTTTCTTGTGGGCATAAAAATATACAGCCAAAATACCGGAATAATTACCGATAATATCAAAAAACATGCCGGTAATCGAACCGACGCTTCTCTTGCCGATGGTATCTAGGTCGGGAATTCTCTCATCGGTTTTGGCGTCCTCGATCCAGACAATCGGACCCTGGTCGTTGTCAAAGATATGAGCGAGTTCGGAGTAATTGACATTGCTAAGACTGCGATATGGGAAGCCGTCGGAGACCATGGTCTCGATTTTTTCATGCTGCCGGTCAACAATCCAATAGATACATCCTTTGGCACCCAGAATTTCTTTGATATTGCGCACGATATGGCCAAGTATTTCGGTGTTATTCTCTCCGGAATGTATGGCTTTGCTCACCTGGCTGAAGACTTTGAAAAAGTCTCTGTAGTCACTGCTCATTTTGATTCCTCATCCTTAGACCCGAATTCGTCGTCGGGCTCAGATGACCTTGCGGCTCTTTAAATCTTCTATTTCCGCCTCACTATACCCAAGACCACTCAGAATTTCTGCATTATGCTGTCCGAAATGGGCCGGCGTAGATCTTATTGAACCGGGCGTTCCATTTAATTTCACTGAAATCCCCAATGATTTCCTCTTCGCACCATCAGACTGATCAAGCTCTACAATCATTTCGCGCTCTTTGAACAGGGGATGGTCAAGCACCTCATCGAAATCCAGTACCCTGGTACAACAGACATCGATGTCATGTAGATGTTGCTCCCATTCCCGACCACTTCTGCTGCGAAAAATTTTCCTGAGAGCGGCCACGATCTCCTCCCGCTTTTGCTCGTCAAACTGCTGGTCGATATATTCTTCTACACCGAGGGCGCTGCAGAGCTGCTTCCAGAATCTGTGTTCCAGAGCACCTACCGCGATTGCCGATCCATCCGCAGTCTCGTAGGTATTGTAACAGCCGTATCGGTGTGAGAGCAGTTCATCCGATCTTTTCGGAAGTTTCCCTGATTTGGAGTAGAAATAGTGAGGCAGGCTCAGAAAGCTCAGCAGGCTGTCAGTCATGGAAATATCGACATATTGCCCTTTTCCGCTCTTATTTCTGGCCAGAAGGGCTAGCAAAATGCCGATCACCGCATTCATGCTGCCGCCGATGTCACCAATCTGGATACCGGGTATCGAAGGCGGACCGTCAGCCGAACCCATCAAATCGAGAATACCGCTGGCGGACAGGTAGTTGACATCGTGACCTGCTTTATCCACCCACGGACCGGTCTGCCCATAACCGCTTATCGAGCAATAGACAACGGCGGGAAAGCGCTCGTGTATGGTATCGAAATCAACACCGAGCCGCGCCGCAACCCCCGGCCTGAACCCCTCGATAATGACATCGCAGCGCTCAGCCAGACGGAAAAATATTGTTTTGCCTTCCTCGCTTTTAAGATTGAGACTCAGATGCTTTTTGTTCCGGTAGAGGCTGGTGAAAAAGAGATCGTCACTCTCGAACCGACGATCTTCAATACTGATCACCTCGGCACCGTGATCGGCCAAAAGCATTGAACAGTATGGTCCCGGCAACAGTCTGGATAGATCCAGTACCTTGATTCCCTGCAGGCTCCCTATCATCTTTAGCCCATTACCCTGTATTAGAATTCGATGCCTTTCTGCGCTTTAATTCCCTGCTGGTAGGCATGCTTCACAACCTTGACTTCTGAGACGGTATCGGCAATCTCAACCAGTTCCTTAGGTGCGTTGCGTCCCGTGACAATAATGTTTAACCGCTCGGGTTTGGTCCGAAGCATCTCGGCAATCCTCTCAGCAGCAAGAAAATCGAGAGCCGGAAGGTAGGTCAATTCGTCCAGTACCACAAGATCGTAGCGGTCGCTGGCGATTATTTCTGCCGCCAGGCAAAAGCCCTCTTCGGCGATTCTTCTGTCTTCTTCAACATTTTCCTTTTTAAAGACAAATCCTTTGCCGCAGATGTGCCAGTCGAGATTTTCGAGATTGTCGGCAAAAATGCGCTCTCCGTATTCCCCCTGGCCCTTGATGAATTGAATGACGCACACCTTCTGGCCATGGCCAAGCGCCCTAAATACCGTGCCGAGTGCTGCTGTCGTCTTTCCTTTGCCATCGCCGGTATGGATGATAATTCGCCCTTTGGTTTTCATAGTTATGACCCGATTCTCTATAATCTCTGTATTCTCTGTATTCTCTGTATTCGCTAGAATTGTCTCTGAAACTGTTTGATTTATTTCCGCAATCGCCTCGGGATGTCTGCCACACCCCCTTTGATACGTCTGCCTGCAAAGGTTTCACATAAAAAAGATTGACAAAAGTCTTCGGGTGAATTTAAATTCAGCCCAATGAGAACGAGCGCTCGTTCAGTGTAGTTTTATTTACCCAGATTCAACCAAAAGCGCTCATCATTTTTTCTTTTCCGGGAGGAGTCAAAAGACTTAGAATCGAGCACGAACATCTCAACCCCCGCAAAGGTTCAGACTCCATCCGGCATTCCCCACTCAGTCACTATCGGATGAATCATTGAGCCATAATGCGAGCGAGCGCTCGGTCTGGAAATAGAATTATCCATTTTTACTGCTGGTCGACCCGAACGGGACCTGATTTCGGACGGGATGTACGTCATATAAGAACGAAGCTTGTGCAGGTGATAACCTGATAGCATAAAAGAACGTTACTTAGATAGATGTGACCGGTGGTTTCCGCGTTACGCAAACCGCTGTCCGCATAAAAAACGATTATTTACTGTTTCACCCTGCTGCAGTATCCCAACGGGAGAGGTCGTCGCACACTCCTTTGATTGGTGAAGTAAGGTGAAACCAAACGTTGTCTTTTGCCAAGGAGGAGAGCATGAATAGTGCGTACAAAAAGGAAATACGCTACACGCTGGTTTTCAGCGCCCTTTTACTTATCTGTGGCCACCTCGGCCTCCTGTTTGTCGCCTTTCCCGGCTTGCAGAATCACATGGTCTTCGGATTTCCATCGCAATACATCATACCGATTGTATTTGGCTGGTTGGTCCTGATGGTAGTTGTCGGTTTCCAGGCAAAACTTACCAATGATCTGGATGACGAAATCGAAGAACTCAATGCCGGTTTAGCGGAAACCGTAGATTAAGGAGACTGACATGGAACATGAAAAGTGGGTACTTGAAGATCCCATGCTCGGCATGATCTTTGTCGGTGCATCCTTCGTATTTTTCTATCTGATTGGCTGGTATTCGCAAAGAGCCGCCAAATCATCAACTGATTACTGGACAGCCGGCCGCTCCATCGGATCTATCACGAACGGCCTCGGTATGGCCTCGAGTTATATGAGTCTGGCAACCTTCATGGGGGTTACGGCTCTGATTCTGAAACTCAAAGTGCCGTTTGTCTACATGTGGATACAGTTCGCGCTGTCAATCCCGCTGATTACGCTTTGGTACGGTACTCCCCTGCGCCGGATGGGAGCCTTTACCCCGGCCCATTTTGTACGGGAACGTTATGGCCTGCGGACCTCTTATGTCACCGTGGTATTCATGATCCTGATTATGGTCATGTACGCACTCGGTCAGATGATTGGTGTGGCCAAGGTCTTCGAGATGCTTTTCGGCATCAACTACAACCTCGCCCTGATCTGCGGCGGCGCCCTGATCGTCGGTTACGTCACCATCGGCGGTATGTACGGAACTTCCTACAACGCAGCCTTTCAGATGATTCTAATGGGTATCGCATTCGTCGTCCCATTGGGAGCGATCATGAAAGCCATGGGCGGCACCGGCTGGTATTTCCCACCGCTGCTGTACTCTGATATGGTGCCGGCCATGCTCGAAGCGGTACCTGACTTCTTTGATATGAAATATGGATTTAAATGGTACCTCTCTCTAATTCCGTGTTTCACCCTGGGCGCCATGGGTCTGCCCCATCTGGGTATGAGGGTCTACACCTCGTCCAACCTGAAAAGTGCTCGTGGAGCGATGGTCTGGTTCACCTTCTTCTGTGGGATCGTCTTCTGTTCCACCTACACCATGGGTTTTTCCGGAGTTTACTTTCAGGCAACCTCGGGCTCAGCCATTGCCCCTACCGATTTTGACAAGATCACCTTGATCCTCAACTCGGTTTACAACCCAGCCTGGGTACTCGCCTTTGTCATCGCCGGTGCGATCGCTGCCGGTCTGTCCACCATCAGCGCCAACCTGATGGCTATCGGGGCAATGATTGCCCAGGACATTATCGCCACGATCAAACCAGATCTGTCTGAAAAGACAATGAAGGTCATTGGCTATCTGGCCATTGCCGGTGGTGGTGCAACAAGTATTCTCATCGCCCTTAACCCACCAGATTTTCTGGTCGTAAGTATCCTCTGGGCCTTCGGACTCGCCGGTGTCACCATGGCACCGCTGGTCATGCTCGGGGTCTGGTGGAAACCGGCAAACCGCTATGGAGCGACCACTGCCTGTCTGGTATCCGGTCTCACCTATATTGTGGTTGCCCCCTACTTTTTCCCGAGTATCGTTGTAGGTGGAGGCCTTGAGGCCAAGGTGGGCATGACGGGATCACTGCTGTGCGTACCTCTGTGCTTCTTCCTGCTGACCACCGTGTCAATGATCACCAATAAGATTCCGGCTCTGATGAATCGTTATGATTATCAGAAAGACCATGTCCTGATCGACAAGATTCATGGCTGGGCCGATACCAGTGAAGAGCGCTACAACTCCAACACCGCAGGCATCATCGTTGCCGCGGTAAGCCTGTTCTTCTGTATCTATGCCATATTGCCTGGCGGTTGGTAATCGGCTATAGTAGTATCCATCAACACTAACACACCCGCTCCATGATGCATGTCATGGAGCGGGTGTCTTTTCTTTCATTGATAGGATAGCCAGACTTAGCCCATGAGTTTCGTTCGACTTTTCCCGCAACTTATTACCGGTCCACCAGAACTGTTCGAATTGGCCCTGGAAGGAAAAGCGCGGGCGCTGATGATGGCCAACCTGACCATAACCGGTATCACCTTCGGGCTCTCTAATCTATACGGCACCTTGCTGCAGACTCCCGATCTGCCCATGCAGGGCAAATTCGCCCTGCTTACACCTGCAATGTTCTGCATGTTCGGTATCTTTACCATGCTCGGGGCTATGCTTGGACTCACCCTGATCTATTGGTCGGCGGCCAAAGCTTTCGGTGGACACGGCGGCCTCGCTTTGGTGATGGATTTAATCGGTCTGGCAGGGGCGCCCTTCTGGTTTCTGGCCCCGCTCTTAAATCTGGCCCTCAATTTCAACCAACAGGACTCGGTACCACTGGTTCTGCTCATTCCACTCGTTCTTGTCTTCATCTGGTCATTCAAACTAGTCAGGCAGAGTATGGTTACCGGTCAGGGTTTGACAGAAGGGCGGGCCACACTGGCACTTGGCTGCATGTGGATTTTCAGCATCAGCGCAGTTTACGTGTTTCTACCCTGAAGCCCATCTACCTTATTCTTACCGGTCGGACGTGCCCGTCTCCTACCCCATTCCAATTACTACCGTTACTTTTGAGCAGACAATAAAACAGTCCAGATTCATCTGTCACCTTGGTCACGGGATATCATCTTCTCAGGTTCTCAGAGACCTGGATCGAATTCGTCAGGCCCACCCCAAAGCAGCTCATGTCTGCTGGGCCTTTATAGCCGGGCCACCAACAACCACAGATAAAGGAATGAGCGATGACAAAGAGCCCAGGGGCACGGCCGGCAGACCGATGCTTACTCTGCTCGAGCACTCCGGTTACGGAGAGATATGGGCTGGCGTCATCAGATATTTCGGCGGCATTAAACTTGGAAAAGGAGGGCTTATCCGGGCCTACACCTCTTCGGTGCAGCAGGCTCTGAACCTTGTCGAAAGCCGAACCAGACAATCTCTGTTGCGTTGCCGGCTTATCCTTGATTTTAAGCTTCTTCCCATTGTCGAACAGCTGTGTAATCAAAGTGATGTGGACATCATAGAAAAGATCTATACAGATCGTGTAAGGATGGAATTGCTGGTGCCCGAGATCATCGTTGATGAATTTGAAAAAGAAATAACCCGGATCAGCAGCGCTGCCGCACTGCTTTCTCTCCATAAGAAGAACTCAGATCGGAGCTGAGTGGTCATCGATATGGTCTTATCTCACACCCAACGTCAGGATCTGAGAGCCGGTTTCACTGCCAACCTGGTAGTCTCCGCCAGTGTGGCCGCCTATGGCAGCGTCCTCGGCCTGATGGCAGCCCAGAAAGGTTTGACCTGGTATCAGCTGTTGGTCATGAATCTCAGCGTCTTTGCCGGATCTGCTCAGTTCGTAATGGTCGACATGTGGCTGCCGCCCCTGCCGGTGGCTGAGATTATTCTCGCCGTGCTGGTGATCAACATGCGCTATCTGTTGATCGGCGCCTCGCTGAATCCATTGTTTCGTGGCACTTCGCTTAAGCACAAATTTCTGTTCATGCACTTGGTGGCCGATGAGAACTGGGCCATGACCATGGCCAGGTATTATAAAGAGCCTACCACCACCTGGTTTCTGCTCGGCGGCGGGCTCTGCGTCCAGGCTGCCTGGTGTTTTGGTACCCTGCTGGGGCACCGGTTGGGTGCAGTTATTACCAACCCTGAGCGTTACGGGCTCGACTTTTCTTTCGTGGCCGTCTTCACCGCTTTGGTGTTCAGCTTCTGGAAGGGCAGACAAGATGTTCTTCCCTGGCTGGTAGCCGCAGCTGTGGCAGCCGGTTCGGAATCACTAATGCCGGGCAAATGGTATATCGTTTGCGGCGGAGTTGCGGGTGCTCTGGTTGCAGCTTTAATGACACCGAAAGGTGCGCGCAATGCATAGCCAAGACACTGACATACTGGTCTGGCTGGCCATATTCGGTGCCGCCGCAGTCACTTACAGCCTCAGAATCGGCGGACTGCTTCTCGCTGGAAAGCTTCCCAAAACCGGGAGATTCAAGCGCTTCATGGATGCACTGCCCGGCACGATCCTGTTGTCACTCATTGTCCCCGCCGCCCTCGCCGCCGGTCCGATCGGCTGGCTGGCAACACTCTGCACGAGTCTTTGCAGTTTGAAAACCGGTAATGTCTTCCTGTCGATGATCGTCGGAATTTTGATCGTTGCCGGCGGCCGCTTTATCGGCTTCTAACCAGGTGCTGGCAGACAAGCAACAGGCCTTAGCCGTATCTTTGCTTGGCGGCTTCCCATTAGAGCCTATCTCACCAAATATCAGTGGGCATCAACCGCTTCACTACTTCGATATCTCGCATAGAGATCATGCAGCCGTCGACGCATGTTGCGAAGCGTCCTGGAGTAGTCATCAGATACCCAGCGGGGCTCGCTGATCGAATAAAGCTCTTTAGCGAACTCATCGAGAGACAACTCGATAGCCCTGCACCACTCCCCTGAACAGACCGCATCTATTTCTCGCGACTCCTCGAATTCCCTTTCGATATTATCCAGGCAGACAATAAGATTCTTCATATACTCGCGGTGAGCCAGCTGAAATGACTCGACCATTTCTTTTTGCTTTTTCATATT
>JBPCUV010000041.1:0-2963 GCA_051010975.1 Desulfocapsaceae bacterium | reverse complement strand
ATAGTCAGAAAGGAAAGAAAGCCAGGAGATATTGTTTATACACTACCACTGGCAACCTTTATCTGAGTACTAAGTAACGGTTCTGTAGATGTTTCCTGAGTAGACGATGTATAACTATCGAATCGAGCGGACACCGAAAAGCGGGCTATCTAAGAATTAGCGCTGCTGCTTGGTGTCGCTCAATCGAGATGTTAAGATAGCCAAATCGAAGACCTGAATATTATACCATTGATCCGAATTCACACTACAAACTGTGAATCTTTAGGGACACACGTTATGGCAATGGTTGAGGCTATTATTGGCAATATTAACCATTTAAGTAAAAACGCAAATTCAGACTATTCCTCTTTATCTTCAGATTAATATAACGGGACCACTTGCACTGAACGTCCCGGGTATGATCTCTTAGGCAGAACAGTGATGCGACAAGAATAGATTGGAAAGTGGACATTTGTGTAATTGAATTAGAAGCTACCCTCGGCTATCACCCGTCTCAGCTCTGTGTTGACCAGTCGGAGGACTCAGAATAAAATCTGCCGGTTTGACTTAAACTGCCAATTAATACTCACTCCGGAAAATGGAGACGCTATGCCTTTAATTACTATTTCACAGGATTACGGCAGCCATGGTTATTACTTAGCGCAAAGAATTGCGCAGGAACTTAACTTGGAGCTTCACGATGATGAGACCCTGAGGGAAGCGGCTGTCAGGCAAGGGGTGAAAAAGGAAAACCTGGATGCCATGAAAGAGCGGGTGCCGGGTTTTTTTGACCAGTATATGGGGTCTTACCTGGATGTACTCCAAATGGTTGTCTACCAGGTATCCAGCGACAACAATGGAGTTGTCGTCGGTCATGGCGGTCAGGTATTGCTCAGGGATTTTGCATGTGCACTCCACATTCGTATTGTCACACCAGCCGAAAAAAGGGTGCAGTATTTTATTGAAGAGAAAGGTTTTGAAGAAGAACAGGCCAGGAAAATTGTGCGCACGAAAGACGAAGAAGCCAGAGATTTTTTCCGGTACGCTTTCAAAATGGATATCAATGATCCGCTACTCTATGATCTCGTTATCAATACCGATAAGATTAGTATAGAGACAGCAATATCACATATTATCAAACTGGCCCAATCCAATGACATAGCCAAGTGTAATATCGGTGCATTGGCAATCATGAAATGTAGAGCTCTGCAAATGAAAATACATGCAATGCTCAGACAGAGGGGTATCATAACGACGGGGATCAAGATAGAGGTTGACGAACCGGGTAAAGTCCATGTGCACGGTGTTGTGAACAATCAGGCCGAACGCCAGAAGATTGTAAACGCTTTAGACACCATCTCAGAGTTGAAAGATGCGAAGGTAAATATCTATGTGGCTCCTCCACACGGCTGACCGGTTAGCAGCAAGATTATAGAAGTGAACCAGAGCCTTGAAGACGCTCCTGAAGTAATTTAAAAGGACCCGTTTGGAGAAGGCTGGATTTTAAAGCTTAAAACCGTGGTCCCACCGTGAGTTGTAATTCCATGGTTTTGATCCTGCTATTCTAAAAAATCACACTATTCCTGCTTGTCTTAAACTTGACCGCATTCTATTGAACAATATTGATGAGTGGCTCGCCGATCAAATTCCAATAGGGTAATGCCACAAATAGTGCCACAAAACTTGCCGCCAGGGTCATCAGGCACCCAAACCAGAATATTTCAGCGGAACTTAGAAAGCCTCGTTCATATACTACCAAGGAGGATGCGCTCTGGGCTGGATAGTACAAGACTGCATCTCCCGCAATCATCACCAGAAGACCGCAAACAACGGGGTTCATATTTGTAAGTAACGCAATTGACATTGCAGTGGGGATAGTTACCGCCAGAAACCCTGTAATGTTTGGAATCAATAGGCGAATTGGTGCCGCGGCTATCAACAAAATAATTGCTATTGCCAATGGCGACGCTGCCATGGCTGGAAGCCTGTCGACAACAGAATGAGCTAGCCAGAAACCAGCACCGCTGTTGATCAATGCACTTGCCAGGGACATTGAAGCAGCGATGACGAAAAAATTGCTCCAACCAAGATTTTTCTCAAATTCTCTCCAAGTCAATACTCCGATGCCGGGTGCCAGCAGACAAATCCAGGCAACCAATGCGGGGATTGCCGGATTCATGTGATGAATTGCATCAGTGAGCCAGAGCGCTGACGCTCCGAGTATTATCGCTATCGTTCGGATTTCAATGAACGTTAATGGCGTTGGCTCAATCTCCATTACCTGGCACATTTCGATACTAAAACCTTTACGGTAAATGAGGTAGATCATCCCAGCACCGCAAAGAAGTAGCACCAGATATGGTATCAGCATCATCGCCAGCCAGCGGCTCCAGGACATGCCACCGATCAGCGCTGCAGCTACAACGGGGGTTATCCCTCCAGTCAGTATGGCTGTTGATGCCAACCGATTAATGGAATTTAGCGACATCATTATAGCCTTCGAAAAGGGCGATTCCTTATCGACTTTGCTCAGCGACAAGGCCTGTTCATAGACATGTACCAAAATGCCAGTTCGAGCCGTTGCAGAAGGGAGTATTAATGTCAAAACGGGAAAAGAAATGAGAAGTTGCACGTAAAGTCTCAGTGGACTATTGCGGCTCCGGTGCAGAGAGAATCGAGCGAGTCGCTCTGCGAGACCGCTTTTTTGGACCGCAAAACCAATTGTTAAGACCGCAATAAGAAAGTATGGAACCGGCTGCGCGAATCCGGCCAGGGCTTCTTGAAAGTCCTTTACCCCTCCTGAGACCCTCAACAGAACTACGAGAAGCATCGCGGTAACACCCATTGGCAGTAGTTCGGTACTCCATAGCCCGATGGTAATAATAGCAATACCCAATACCCGTTGACCGGCTATAGAAAGTCCGGGCGGTGGTGACATACTCATGAACACCAGTGATGCCATGAGAATGATCGTCATGATCACC
>JBPCUV010000040.1:0-3118 GCA_051010975.1 Desulfocapsaceae bacterium | reverse complement strand
GCCCGGCGGGCCCCTTTGACCAGGATTGCACCGGGATCAGAGATACCCGGAGTTCCTGCGTCACTGACCAGGGCAATATCCGAACCTTCGAGAAGCTGATCAATTAACTCACTTGTTCGGCTGACCTCTTTTTCACGATAATAACTCGTCAGCGGGGTGCGAATACCAAAATGGCTGAGAAGCTTCCTGGTATGACGGGTATCCTCTGCGGCAATCAAGTCAACTTCCCCGAGGATTCGAACGGCCCGGTGAGTCATGTCTTCCAGGTTGCCGATTGGGGTGGCTACGATATAGAGGTTTCCGGGCATGGGATTTAATCGATAACGAAATATTTGTTTCAGGTCCCCGCCATTATGGTCAATGGTAGTAAAAAATGCATCTTCTTTGTTGCAATGCAATGTTGGAAGTTTTAGTATATGAACAAATACTCATATAAGGCGGTCTAAGTGAACCCGGAACTCTGCGAACGAAGAATCATACACGAAGATAGGCTTGAAATTGCGCGCGCTTATCTGGGCCGCTACGCAAGGCTCGAATCTATGAGCGATCTTTTCAAAGCGATGGCCGATCCCGGCAGATTGAAGATCCTCCTGGCTCTGGATGGACAGGAAATGTGCGTCTGCGATTTGGCGGCACTGCTAGAGGTTAGCGAGTCGGCGGCAAGTCATCAGATAAGGATATTGCGGACTATGAATCTGGTAAAGAATAGACGAGACGGCCAGGTGCTCTATTATCGACTGGTCGATGATCATGTTATGCAGCTGGCCCGGGTGGCCCGTGATCATGTTGCAGAACTGGCTCAAGACAGGTGATTGTAATATGTCAGCAATAACAGAAGTTGGCCTGGAAATGTGGAGAATTCTGCTCGATTCCTCTCCCTATATCATCATTGGTATAGTGGTGGCCGGCTGTATAAAAGTATATATAAATCAAGATTTTATCAGCCGCCACCTCCGGCATGGCAGGTATCGATCGGTAATCAAGGCATCCCTGTTTGGTATCCCTTTGCCGCTCTGATCCTGTGGTGTGCTGCCGGCGGCAGCATCGTTCAAGAAGCAGGGCGCAAATAAGGGGGCGCTGGCATCATTTCTTGTATCTACTCCGGAATCCGGTGTCGACTCAATAGCCATTACCTATGCCCTGCTTGATCCCATCATGACCGTGGCCAGGCCGCTTGCCGCCTTCGTAACAGGCATCACTGCCGGTATTTTAGAAAACAGTGTGAGCTGGAAATCTACAGCTGAGCAGGATCCGCAAACACCAGTATCGACCGCCATCGAAGGGGATAAATCAGAAGAACACGACAGGCCCCTGATGGCGAGGTTTCTCCATGGCCTCAGGTACGGATTCAAGGATATCTGGGCAGATATTGCCCTGTGGTTTTTTGTCGGCCTCTTTCTTGCCGGCATCATAACTGTCTATATGCCCGATAGCTTGTCGCAGATGATACTTGGAGGCGGTATTGTGGCAATGCTGGCTATGCTTTTGATGGGCATGCCCATATATATCTGCGCCACCGCATCAACTCCAATTGCTGCGGCTTTTCTTCTTAAAGGGGCAAGCCCCGGTGCCGTCCTTGTTTTCCTGCTGGTTGGCCCAGCCACCAATATGACCTCCCTATCGGTGCTGATCAGGATTCTAGGCAAGATGGGAACGATCCGCTATCTGATTGTAATTGCAGTGGTCTCAATTATGTTCGGTCTTGGTCTTGACGCTGTCTACCACTATCTTGACATTGAAGCTCAGGCGGTGATATCTGAAGTCCGGGAGACTATACCCTACTGGTTGAAACTAGGTTCCGCCGTAATTCTGATTCTGCTTTTTCTGCATCACCTCCTGGGGCAGTTTCGACTGCGACAGCTCAAGCGAAGAAAGAATCAGTTCATTGCTGATTTTCCGGCAATCGATTCATCCCTCAAAACCAAGCAGGGAAGCCAGCAGGTACCTGTTTTCGTTCAGTCCACCACCAAACCGAAGAATCAAAAAGAATAATCGGTCCAGATTCCATGCAAAAGATCCACCTGCTGATTATAGTCAATCAGGTGGATTCATTTCAGTGTACATACATATTACAGTGACAGGAACAAACAATGAACAGACATATTGGTATTCTTACCGCCGGTGGTGATAGCCCCGGTCTGAATGCGGCTATCAGGGCAATCGGTAAAACAGCCATCGATACAGGACATATGGAGGTGGTCGGCTTCAAGGACGGGTTCCGTGGTTTGATGGAGAACAGGATCATGCGGCTGGAGCGGTCCATGCTTGCTTCGATTCTGACGCTGGGGGGCACGATTCTCGGCACCAGTAGAGACAAACCACACAAGATGCCGGTGGGTGGAGAACTGATGGATATGAGTGAAGTGATCTGTGACAATTACTATCGCCATAATCTCGACGCACTGGTATGCATTGGCGGCGGGGGAACTCAGAAGAATGCGCACCGTCTGGCCCAGCGTGGGCTCAACATCTTGACACTTCCAAAGACCATTGACAACGACGTGTATGGAACCGATGTGACCTTCGGCTTCGATACAGCAATGGAAATTGCCACGGAAGCAATAGACCGGCTGCATTCAACAGCCCACAGCCATCACCGTATCATAGTGGTCGAGGTGATGGGGCATAATGCCGGCTGGCTGGCGCTTGGGGCTGGAGTGGCAAGCGGTGCCGATGTGATACTCATTCCTGAGATTCCCTACGACCATGACAAAGTGGCCAGGGCTATCCGGCATCGTCAGCAGCGTGGAAACAACTTCAGCATTGTCGTCGTTGCTGAGGGAGCCCTGTCGGTTGGGGAGATGAAGAAACGCGATAAACTGCGATCGAAAAAACTCAAAGCCAAGGAAAAGGGTGATTTCAAGGAGAAGAAAAGAGCTGCTGAGGCCTACACCCGCTTTTCTAAAAAACGTGCTGAACATACTCTGCGACTTTCACAAAAACTCGAAGAAATGACCGGACTGGAATCTCGGCTGACCATCCTCGGGCATCTTCAGCGCGGTGGGACACCATCGGCAACCGACCGGATCCTGGCAACCAAACTTGGCAGTGCCTGCGTCAAATATATAGAAGAGGGGGCCTCCGATGTGATGATCGCCCTCAGAGGAGACGACACAGA
>JBPCUV010000039.1:0-2582 GCA_051010975.1 Desulfocapsaceae bacterium | reverse complement strand
GAAATCCACCCAGAAGCAGGACGATCATCAAGAGATTGGGAGTGACCCGGTTGTGCACCATCCACTGGATAACTCCCTTACTGTCGGGCATGATCTTCAGGCTCCTTCTGCCCATTAGGATTTTTTTGATCAACCGTTGCCATCGGCGGCGAAGATCCGGGAGAGCCTTTCTTCGCTTTTGAGCCCTTCTTCCCGGGACTACCTTTCTGGCCCTCGGGACGAACTTTCATGCCTGCCACCGGGGTAGCGATATTGGAGACGATGAGCTTTTCACCGGGCTGCACTTCATTCTGGAGCAGGACGGCCGACGGTCCCTTAAACACCGGCTCGACACTGCGGATCTCCAGGGTCGAATCGTCGCCCAGCAGCCAGATGGTATTACTGTCGCGCAGATAAGCCCGGTTTAATGGATAAACATTATCGAGTGTTTTACCGTCTACCTCAACCCGCACATAGGATCCTAAGAACAGTATGGGTTGTCCCTGGTTTTCGGGTTGCAGACAGAGTGGATCTTTGACTGCGACAATCACCTTCGCCATCCGGCCGCCCTCCTCCAGATCTGCCGCCAATCGGATTACCCGACCCGTTCTGAACTCGTCTGGCCCACCTGAAGTTTTTGTAAAAATACGTACCGCGGAGCCCTGATCGAGGTTCTGCTTGTCGGGAAATTTTATCCAGTCCAGTTTATCCACCGGCACCGCAACCTGAACCCAGAAAGAGTCTGTGCCGATCAGATGAGCTACCGGAGTTGATTCAGTTACCCGGGAACCCAGTTCGACGGATTTAGAGCGGATCACCGTGTCAAACGGTGCTGTTAGAGTCGTTCGCTCGAGTTCCAAAGCTGCTTCGGCCAACTTTGAACGGCTCGACTTCAAGGCTGCTTCTTTCTGTCTGAGTTGCGGGAGTCTCAGCATCAACGCTTTCTCTTCTTCCAAAGCATCCTCGCCGAGCAGCTCGAATTCTTTTCTGGCTACACGCTGGTTGCCCATCTCCAGGACCAGGTCAGCCTCGGCTCTGGCAACTTCGCTCTCCAGTTGACTGACTCTGAACTGATAGTTCGCCGGATCAATTTTTAATACAGTCTGTCCCTCTGCCAGCACCCCTCCGGGCACCACCTCCTCATTTAAATAGACGACATCGCCACCGACCTTGGATTTCAAATCCACTTGGCGGGCTGCCAGCACACTTCCCATACCGCTGACAATCGTCTGCTCCGAGCTGAAGTTTATTGTTTCAACCTGCACCAGGGTTTCAAATACCGGCCTTTTTCGCGGCACCGCTTTGGGAGAAGTATTCATGAAGTGCATGGCGACGAATACCCCGCCGGCAAGGATAACCAGCGGAACGATGACGGAAAAGAACACTATGCGTAAGCGGCCTTTTGGGATAGGACGCTCTGGGTCATGGCTATTTGAGTTCATCCTTCGACTTTAATTCTCCTGTTTGGAAATACCATAGGTAACTTCACCGGCGGCTAGTTCCATTTCCGGCAGGTCAATTCGGCCACCCAGCGAACGGTAGAGCCCGATTCGATAATCGATCAGCTCCTGCCGGGCTCGCAGCACTTCGGTCTGCAGTCCCTGAAAGGAGAGCAGGGCGGTGAGCACCCGTTGATAGTCCTGCGCTCCCTGGCGATAACGGTCGCCGACCCGTTCCACCGTCATCTGGGCCAGATCGAGTCTGATTTTCAGGTTCTCAATCAATTGTTTCTGCTCCTGCTCGAGAATCAGGGCCGTCTCCACTTCGGCGATGGCTTCTAGCACCGTCTGGCCATATTGGTGAAAGCTTTCACTGGCACGAGCCTGCGTCCTCTCCACCTCCGCCTGACGCAGGCCACCGTCGAAAATCGGGCCAACGAGATTGGCCGCCAGGCTGCTGATCCAGTTGTTGAAAATATCACTGGCCTGCTCCCCTCCGGTGGAGACATCTGCCGATAGACTCAGGGTGGGGAATTTATTCGCCACTGCTTCGGCAACCCGCTGGTCAGAGGCTAATAGGGAGAGGTAAGCACTACGGATATCAGGTCTCCTGACGAGCAGCTCGCCTGGCAGTCCGGTTCTGGGCAGCGGCGGCAGTTCGACAAGATCTTCCGGAACGGGCAGTCCGGCGCTGCCCGGCATCACCCCGAGCAAAATTGCCAACCGCTGTTCGAGGTTATACAGACGGACCTTGAGGATTATCAATTCACCGTTGTTTCTTTCGATGAGCTGTTTCTGCTGCATAACATCAGCAACACCAACCTGTCCGGCCTTAAACTGGGCTGTGATTATTTCGAGAATTTTCTCGTTGAGCAGACGCTGCTCAATCACCAGTTCCTGCTCTTTTCTGATTTCCGCAATTTGATACCAGATGCTGCCAATTTCAGAGGTAATAGTTATGGCAACCGTCTGCAGGTCAGCCTCACGCGCCTCTGTATCAAGCACTGCAGCTTCGGTGCGGGACCTCAATTTGCCCCAGAGGTCTACTTCATAGGAAGCGGCCAGCCCAAGAGTGAGGTTGGTTGTACTGTCCGTCTCCTCCCTGCTGGTCCACGTCTCTCTGGCAAGCCCTCGTCCATCAAGCTCGGGATATAGAGCTGCTCC
>JBPCUV010000038.1:0-3564 GCA_051010975.1 Desulfocapsaceae bacterium | reverse complement strand
CGATAGAAGCTGCGGAAAACTGGATTACCGGTGGCGTGAAATATCACAAGATCACCATGCAGGGCAGCGGCTTTTCGACCGCGGCTGACTCCCTGGCCGCGATTAACAAAGCGGTGTTTGTCGATGGTCGCTGCACCCTGACGGAACTGCGAGATGCATTGGCCGCAAATTTTGAGGAATATGAGGAACTTCACCGCTATTTAAAGGACATCGCCAAGTATGGAAATGATGAGCCGGCCGCCGACGGTTTTGCCAACAAACTCGCTCATATCTTCTGCGATGTAATGAATGAAATGAATAGAGAACGGCAGGGGCTCTACACCTATATGCCAGCCATTTCTACAGATCGGGACTTCACCCTGCAGGGAAGTCGCCTGGGAGCCACTCCCGACGGCCGCCTGGCTGGGGAGCCGGTGGGCGAAAACCAGTCTCCGTCTACAGGGGCAGATAAAAACGGTATTACCGCGTTGCTCAATTCGGCTTCTGAGATTCCATTCAATCGAATTACCGGTGGTCCACTCAATGTGATGCTGCATCCTTCGGCCGTAGACAGGGAGGAGGGACTGAACAAACTGGCCTCGCTATTCCGGGTCTATATGAAGAAGGGCGGAATGCAGATCCAGCTGAATGTGGTCGGGCGAGATGACTTGATTGAGGCACAGAGATTCCCGGAGCGTTACAAAAGTCTTTGCGTCCGGGTGACCGGGTATGCGGCCTATTTCGTCCAGATGGGTAAAATCGCCCAGGATGAGTTGATACATAGAACTGTCAATTATTAGCGAATCGTTGAGAAGAAGGGAAAAAGAGAAGCAGAGGGGAGACAATGGATCTGGGACTGAAGGGTAAACAGGTTTTTATCACCGGTGGCAGCAACGGAATCGGTTTGGCAGTCGCCAAGGCTTTTGCCCGGGAAGGAGCGGAAGTGGCCATTGCTGCGAGGAACAGAGATAAGGTCGAGGCTGAGGCGAAAAACATTGGTGATGAATACGGAGTCCAAACTCTGGGAATCTCAATGGATGTGACCATTCCTGAACAGATCGAAGCGGGACGGCAGTTGATCGAGCAGGAGTTCGGCGGTATCGATATCCTCATCAACAATGCCGGTACCGGCACCGAAGAAAAGATCATGGATGCACCTGATGAAAAATGGTATGCAGTCTGGGATCTTCATGTGATGAGCGCCATTCGCACCGCCAGGGCATTTGTCCCCTATATGAGAGAGCGCGGAGGCGGGGTGATCCTCAACACTTCCTCCATCTGCGGAACTCAGCCCCTCTGGTATGAGCCGATTTACAACACCACCAAAGCAGCGTTGGTGATGCTGGATAAATGTCTGGCCAATGAACTGGTAGGAGACAATATCCGTGTAAATACCATCAGTCCAGGACTGATCCTGACACCTGATTGGTGGAAAACCGCAGGCATCCTGGCAGAAAAAGAGGGTATTACGGCCAAAGAGTATCTCGACAATGTCGCTCATGCAGCTCCGATCGACCGCTTTGCCACTCCCGAAGAACTGGCGGAGACATACCTGTTCATGTGTTCGGAAAAATCCAGCTATACAGTTGGCGCCAATTTCTTTGTGGACGGCGGTTGGCTTAATACGATTTAGAGATCATACATACTAATCTAAAAGTTCTTCCCAGCTTTTCTGCAGAAAAAATTAAACCGGTCAAATAAAATATTGACCTGCTGCGGGAAGGCTGTTAATCATATATTAAACCGGTTTAAAAACCCAGCATGCCGGTTCACCCAAAACTCTTCTAAAATTCAGGAGGAAATTATGAAGAAGCTCGTAACCAGTATGGTATTAGCAATGTTCTGCCTAACGATAAGTGCGTCATTGGCAGTAGCCGCTGGAAAAACAGTTGGTTTTTCCCAGGTCGACAACCAGAACCCCTGGAGACTGGCTGAAACTGAATCTGTAAAATCAGAAGCCAAGAAGCGCGACTACAAACTGAAGTACTCTGACGGCCAGGCGGTGCAGGCCAATCAGATTGCTGCAGTTCGTGATTTTATCGCCCAGGGAGTTGACGGAATTATCCTTGCTCCCAAAACCAGCACTGGCTGGGAACCGGTTCTGAAAGAGGCGAAGGAGGCCAATATCCCGGTCGTTCTGGTTGATCGCGACATCGAAGCACCCAAGGATCTGGTTGTTACCTTTATCGGTTCTGACTTCGTACTCGAAGGTGAAATGATCGCTGAAATGATGATTGCCGATCTCGGCGAAGGTCCGCTGCGTGTTGCTGAACTGCAAGGTCAGCCAGGCGCCGATCCGACCATCGACCGAAAGAAAGGCTTCGAGAACATCATCAACAAGTATCCGAAGATCGAGATAACCATGTCTCAAACCGGTGAGTTCAACAGGACCCAGGGCAAGCAGGTTATGGAAGCGTTCCTGCAGGCAGCCGGAAAAGAGATTGACGTGGTCTATGCCCACAACGACGATATGGCCATTGGCGCCATTCAGGCCATCAAAGAGTACGGTTTGAAACCCGGTAAAGACATCTACGTTGCCTCCATCGACGGTGTTCGTGATGCGTTTGTGGCAATGAAAGACGGCGATCTGAATATCTGTGTTGAGTGTACCCCTCTTATGGGTCCCTCAGCCTTTGACGCCCTCGAGGCAGCTTGGGCTGGCAAAGAGCTTCCTGACTGGGTAGTCAACGAAGATGGTGCCTATCGCGCTGCCGACGTAACCCAGGAAGTTCTGGATTCACGTAAATACTAAGAGGCACAATATGTCGCCCGAAAAAGATGTGAGCAGTGCGGAGACAATTCTCGAGATCAGAGGTTTGAGTAAGGGATTTCCAGGCGTACAGGCATTATCAAATGTCGATTTAACCCTTAGACGGGGAGAAGTTCACGCCCTTATGGGCGAGAATGGCGCCGGTAAATCTACGGTGATCAAGGTGTTGACCGGTGTTTATGAGAAGGATGCCGGGGAGATTACCTACAACGGAGCATCTCTGGAATGCTCATCACCGCTCCAAGCGCAGGAAGTTGGTATATCCACGGTTTATCAAGAGGTAAACCTGGTACCAAACCTGTCTGTGGCGGAAAATATCTTTTTAGGGCGACAACCCAAGAGATTCGGTCGCATGGATTGGAAGTCCATGAATGAAGAAGCGGTTGAGATTCTCAGCCGCTTCTCGCTTCATCTTGACGTTGAAAAAAATCTTGGCGAGTACTCGGTGGCTATCCAGCAGATGGTTGCCATCGCTCGGGCGCTGGAACTCAAAGCCCAGATCCTTATTCTCGATGAGCCGACCTCGAGTCTCAATGTTCAGGAAACTGAACGTCTCTTCAATCAGATGCGAAGACTGCGCGAGGAGGGGACGGCAATTGTTTTTATCACTCATTTTCTCGACCAGGTGTATGAGATCTCCAATACCATCACTGTCTTGCGCAATGGTGAATATATAGGTACCTGGTCGGCGGCCGAACTCGACAAGTATCAACTGATCGGGAAGCTCCTTGGTAAAGAGGCCGAGAAGCTTTCCGAAGTGTCCGCCACACGCATTGCCGATCCAAACGATAATCAGAATGGCGACAGAACAACAT
>JBPCUV010000037.1:0-6121 GCA_051010975.1 Desulfocapsaceae bacterium | reverse complement strand
CAGAATAGTGATGAAATAGGACTGTTGATCCGGGCCAACCCAAGTATATCCGGGCCCTGACTCTAAATCGTAATCAACATGTTCCGGGTGATAATTCACTTCACAGGGTTGCAGAGCCTTTTGTTGTAATATTGCCAGGGGGAGAGGCAGCGGGGGCTGATCAGATGCGCTGCTTATGAATTGTTTCAAAAAGTCATCGACTAATTCTTCTCCGCCGGCCGTATCTTCACCTATGTCCACATTGAACCTGAAAAAGTAACGTCCAAAGAGTGCATGCGGTGCGTATTCATCTGCGAGGACGGTCGCTTCTGAAAAACTATGTTCGCTGCCGTCGCAGCCGGCATATAATCGATATAACCCATAGGCGTTAATCGGTTTCTGCATGTCAAGAACATCAATTGAAAGATAATCACCTTTATTATTCTCGTAGGAAACGAAAGCGAGACCGATAGCCCCATATCGTTTTAAAAGCTCCGCTTCCCCGTTCACATGCTCATACATGTTGTCCGGGTCCCAGGTTCGGACATCATCCATTCTGGTAAGGGCAGAATCTGAGCCGATTGAATCTGGAAAATTAAAGGTATCTGCAGCATAGGCAGTAAGGTGAAAGCTCAATGCAGCAAATAAGAGGAGTGCACTATAAATATTCATATACACCACGAGTCCTTGGGATTGATTAAATCACCTGCTTTAGTATAGCGAGTGACAAGTTTCAAATCTACGATTATTCCCTGGCCGTTGCTCTGCACCCTGCTTTACTTCTTGCCATCAGATTTGTTCACAACTATTTGTATATATAAGGATCGATAGCTATTAATCCAAAAGATCGCTACTCAGTTTTCCAGCTTAGAACAGTAATATGCATCAATAAAAGAGGAGAGTTTCGGATGAGCGCCTACATTGTCGTGGATACGAAAATACATAATGACAGCGAGTATGAAGAATATAAGAAGCTGGCCAAGCCTATCGTCGAAAAATATGGTGGTGCCTATCGGGTAAGAGGGGGAAATCTGGACATCATAGAAAATGATCTGTGGACACCGACAAGGATAGTCATACTAGAATTTCCTGACGTCGAGAGTGCACGAGTATTTCTGGACTCAAAAGAATATAACCCGGTAAAACAAAGGCGTCACGAGAATGCGGATTGTACGCTATTTATAGTTGATGGGGGGTAGGAGTAAGGCCAAATCACCCTGAACTCAGGGGGAGGTGAAGACCATGGCTATTATCACAATTTCCAGACAAATAGGAAGCCTTGGTGATGAAGTAGCCAGGGAGTTAGCCGACAAACTGGGGTACCAGAGAATCGGAAAAGCTCAAATAGGCGCAGTGCTTTCGGAGTATGGCTTTTCAGCGGCTGATGTTGATAAATACGATGAAAAAAATCCTTCTCTTTTACAGCATCTTTCCATACGGAAAAAGATATTCGACCATCTGATAAGGGCGGCTGTCTGTGAATTTGCAGCCAAAGAAAATGTGGTGATTGTTGGTCGAGGGGCTCAGGTGATACTGCAGGACCTTCCAGGAACCCTTCACGTAAGAGTAATCGCACCATACCCCACAAGAGTGAAACGGCTCATGAAGCAGAAGGGGAAAGATGAGAAAATTGCCCGGGGAGATATTCGAGTAAGCGACCGCAATTCATCCGGGTATATTCACGCTTATTTTAATGCTGACTGGGACGATAGTGAACTTTATGACCTGGTTCTGAATACCCGGACAATGACGCTGAACAATTGTGTCGAGATGATCAAATGCGCGGTTGGCGCCGATGAGTTCAGCAAAAGAGGCCAGGTGACTGAAAAATTGATTGATCTCGCCTTAACTGAGAAAGCGAAGGCCTTAATGCGGGAAGTCGATGGATTGGAGAAGCCCGAACTGGTTGTAGAAAATGGAATAGCCTATCTAACAGGATCAGGGATGGCCCTGGAAGTTAAGGAGGCGTGTGAAGAAGCCATCTCGAAGATCGAAGGCATTAAGAGAATAGAGTAGTGAGCAGAACAGAGGTCCATCCGCGCAAGATAGACTCGGGCGATACCTGCTTTGAAAAGGTGATTGTATCACATGATCTAGAGGTGAACAGCTCTGGCCGACGCCGTATCATGAATTATAATATTGTGTAGGAGCAGTCTGGAAACCACGGCCCCTAGAAAAAACGTAGTTTTGTTTAAGAGAGGAGGATTTCCATGCAATCAGCGACCTACAGAGATATCATTGACGAGAAGATTGCCGAGTGGCAGCAGGGTCTCGAAGAGCTGGGAAAAATGATAGAAAGGGCTACAATCGAGGATAAGAGCCTGCTAAGTGCCAGGGTAGAAGAGCTCAGGTCGGCAATTGATGCCGCTATCGTGCAGCTTCATAACCTTGATGAACAGGAAACCGCACAAAATACAATGGAGACGAAAGAGCAAATTCTGGATATTTTCAGCTCCATCGATGAACACTTTACTGAATTTCAGGAGAAAACGCCGTTTATGCTCTGATACCTTGAGTTCTTCAATGCCTGGCTCAACGCACTGCCAAAACAAACGGTTAGCTGGACTTCAGTCTTTACCTATCATGTTTCATATCAAATATGAAAGATACTCATAGTCGACAGACGCAGATGAATAGTTCTGGAAAAATGGGTGTTTTTCATTCCCTGAGGAGCCGCATAGATGGGTGGTTTCATACCGGCAACCCGGAGAATCAGTTCGTCGATCATGTCATTAACATCATTGAACCAAAACTAAAGCTGGCAAAAAACTACCGGAAAAGGCTGCGTCAGCCGCTTGAGATCTGCCGCGAGCACTGCCGTGCATTGGTGGCGGAGATCCCTGGTCCGATCCAGCTGAGGCGAAATGGGTATGGCGGCGACCCTTTTGTCAGGGCGGCATTTACAAAATCTGAATTTCTCGAAGATCTTTTGAATCAGGCAGACCTGTCACCCTCATCGGCTCAGTTATCTGGAACTGCGCGGGTCGCCTTATTGACCATGACAAGCAGGGAAAAAACAATTTTCGGAAGGAAGCAGTTTGGCGATTTGATGGTCGCTGATGCGGCGATGAGGGCGGTTACGTTTACCGATCATACTATCGTGGGACTGTCCGAGTCAGTGGAGAATTCCAGAAAGGCTTTGGAAAAACATAGCCTTGATATACTTGTAGAAGCGGCTGCCCGAGAACTTTCAGAGGTAAGGACCAGACTTGTTGACCTCAACCAGCGGCAGGAATGGCTGCGAGCAATGGAAAAGATGTTTGGCACGGGGACCGGCGCCGGTATGGGGTGTGTTTTTGTGCCATACGATCCTGAGAAAGCTAAAAAGAAAAAAGAGGTCGAGCTATTATTGGCAGAAACAGAAGAGGAAATTGTCTCTGCCAGAAGCAGGACCGAAACCCCTGATGACTGGCTGA
This sequence comes from Desulfocapsaceae bacterium, assembly GCA_051010975.1. Taxonomy (GTDB): domain Bacteria; phylum Desulfobacterota; class Desulfobulbia; order Desulfobulbales; family Desulfocapsaceae; genus JABDQA01. Next base: position 2,726 of record JBPCUV010000037.1, on the reverse strand, counting down.
CGATAGTCGAAAATATTCTGTCAAAACCTGATGCTATCTTGAATATGCAGCGGATATCGCTGAGGTTGAACTGGAAAAATGTCCTTACAGATGACCCGAGCGAGAAGGCCGACACCATCACCTTTGCCACCTTTACCCTGGCTGATGAAATGCAGAGGGAAGGGGTGCTTGTGGAGTATGAACAGAGCTGAAAGCAGATGGATTCCTGGCAGCCCAATTAAGGAACCAGATCCGGCAGCGTTTCATATTCCAGAACTTCTGCCGCTCCAAAACTATTTATTACAATTCCTTTCATATGGATTCTCTACGTCCTCTTTCCTTTTTTACCGCCTTGATTTCGGTCGGACAGAACGGGCGGCCGTGAGCCGTTCATTTCTGCAGACAATACCATAATCCGACTAGGTTTTCCTGCTACCTGATCAGGCAGAACAGCTGATATATTTATTGATACAGACCTGCAATTAGCCCAGTTTTGAACAGAACAGATTGACTGTTTTTATAGACGCAGAGTGAAAACAAGGTATCAGAAATTACCGGTGATATGATAATTTGGAATAGTTATCGTCTCAGCAACAACGCTCAGGAGTGGAGGAATAGAGATGTGTGGAATGCTGGATCACTATCTGCGTGCGTTTGCACAACTGCAGATGGAGGAGGACCGCACGGCCTGGATCGAAGCCACAAACCACCGGCCCCCGTGCAAACCTTTTCTGTTAATGTCGGTGATGGACCTGATCGCCCATGGCTCACTGAACAGGGACTTCATCGAACCCTCGTCTGATTTGTCAGAGATGTTTAAAGGCTACCTGGCGCTGTTAACGCCCATATACAGGCGCTCAAATATGGCGCACCCATTTTTCAACCTGCAGTCCGATGGGTTCTGGGAACTGCGTCCGCGTGCCAATGCCGAAATTCCATCTGGTCAGGCCATCAGTTCGGTGAAGCGGCTGCGCCAATATTATTACGGTGCGAGAGTAGCTGGCGATCTCCTGCCGCTCATGCAGATGCAGACCTCCAGGGACAAGCTTCGAGCCGTGCTGATTGCATCGTACTTTTCCACTGGGCTGCAGCCGCGGCTATGGGAGCTGTGCGTTTCCGGGAACAGACCAGCGCCGCAAAAAAGGGTTCAAAGCGATTGAACATTCTTTTATCTTGGGCTGTATCAAGTAGAGTATCCAGACATTCTTGATCCTAAAATTTTTATTTTTCCTTACCGACGGGGCGTTGAATGAAATCTAAAGCGATGGTTGTAACCGCACCTGAGCAGATGGAGTTGCAGGAGTTCGAACTTATGCCGACTCCGGCTGATCATGTCCTGGTAAAGACTTCTGTTACCTCAGTCTGTTCAACCGATGTCAAGGTGTTCAAGGGGAGGACACCTTTTGTGAACTACCCCTTGGTGATGGGTCATGAGGTAGCCGGAGAAGTCGTCGAAATAGGCAGCCTCGCGAAACAATGGTACCCGTTTGCAGTGGGAGACCGCATCACCATCGAACCTTATATTGCCTGCGGCCGCTGCCGCCATTGCCGCAGTGACCATTTCTACCATCATTGCACCAGCGGTGGTATCTATGGGATCAGCCCCTCGTGCGGCCAGCCGCCCCATCTGTTCGGCGGCTACAGCGACTACTTTTATCTGGTGCCCGGGGCGATCGCCCACAAGCAGAATGAGCAGATGCTTGACAGCGCGGCATCCATTTCATCGGTGGTTGCTAACGGGGTACGCTGGGTCAAGACCTTGGGCCAGGTCGGGTTTGGCGATTCTGTGGTGATCTCAGGACCCGGGTCGCAGGGATTGTGCAGCCTGGCGGCTGCCCTTCATTCCGGGGCTGACCCGGTGATCGTACTGGGGCTCGAATGTGATGCGAAGCGGCTGCAACTGGCCCGTGAATTTGGCGCTCACCGTATCATCAACGTTGAGGAAGAGGACCCCGTTGAGTCCGTTTCCCGTTTGCTGCCCGAAGGTGCGGATGTGGTCATAGAGACCTCTGGTACGCCGTCGGGTATTCAGGCTGCACTAAAGATGGTGCGGCGGGGCGGCAAGATAATCAACATCGGCCTGTCCGGCGGGATAGAAACCTCCATTGCCTTCGACGATCTGGTCTGGAAAAGCGTATCGCTTATCAGCGGTCTGGGACAGGCTGGTAATGTATCTGATGCCATGAAGTTAATAGATAGTGGCAGATTTGCGTTTGAAAAAATTAACAGCCACACCTATCAGCTTGAAGAACTTGCCTCTGCCATTCGGGATGCCGAGCAACGCCCCAGCGGTTTTATCAAAGGGGCAATTGTGTTTGGCAGGTAGGCCGGTCAACCAAGATTTTTTATGAGAAAGGGGTAAGGAATAAAATGAACATAATAATTGTAAAAGGTTTGGCGATCTGCGTGTTCCTGACCGCTTTTTCAGCTTTTACCGACCTCTGTTTCGCTTCTGAGCCGACCCCTCAGCAGGTGCAGGAGGCTGCCCATATAAGAGCGGTTGGACTCGACATGGGGCTGGACAAACTGAGTGGGGAAGATATTGCCAAGATTGGAACGGAAGTGAACAGGGAGATGGGGGGTGAGGGTGAAACCAAAGCAATGACCGAAGAGCAGAAGGAGGCAATCAACTGCTTCTCGAAAGAAATGATTCAGATTCAATTCTATGGTGACCTGGAGATATTCGCCAGACTTCTCAATGACGAGGAATTTGAAAAGGAAGTTGAAGAGAGGATTTATCAGAAGTG
>JBPCUV010000036.1:0-2639 GCA_051010975.1 Desulfocapsaceae bacterium | reverse complement strand
GAAATCGGCTTGGATGAGTCCATCAAGGCCGATTTTATTCTGGCCTGCTACATGGTCCATGAAACCCCGGACCACTATCGTTTTTTCCAACAGGCCAAGATGCTGCTGAATGCATCCGGCACCCTCTTGGTCATCGAACCTCCGTTTCATGTGAGTAAAGAGGATTTTGCTAGTATGCTCAGCATCGCTGAACAGGCTGGCCTTGCTATCATCGACAGGCCGAAAGGCAAAGGTGGCAGAAGCGCGCTGCTGTCAACTCAATCATGACCTGCAGTCCAGCCTGACCTTCATCCATAACTAAGTATATTCCATTAAATTTCAAAGGTTGAGCTGAGTTGTTCGCCAGCAATCTATTAAATCATTAAATTAATTTCTTGACAAACAGTCCCGCTCACCTCAGTGTAGCATATGCACATAAAAGGCCTCGGCAGACGACTTTCAAGGATCAACGGAATTCTACCATGTGGAACTACCTGATTAGAATCAACAAAAATCTTATCATCGCAATCCCCTGCATGATGGTGGCGGGATTTATCACAGGTGTGTTTGCCGATCAGCAGGTCGTCAAAACACTCAAGCATCTGATCGTTCCCCTGACCTTTCTGATGGTCTACCCGATGATGGTAACCCTGAACATCAATCACCTCAAACAGGGGCTGGACATCAAGCTTCAAGGTACCACGCAGCTCATTAATTTCGGCATCATTCCCTTTGTCGCCTACCTGCTAGGCCTGTTGTTTTTTCCCGATCAACCATATATGGCCCTCGGTCTGCTGCTTGCCGCGCTGCTGCCCACCAGCGGTATGACCATTTCCTGGACTGGCTTCGCCAAAGGCAACATGGGTGCGGCAATCAATATGACCGTGATCGGCCTCATAGCCGGATCGCTGGCAACCCCTTTCTACGTAGACTGGCTGCTGGGAGCAAAGGTGGAAGTATCCTTTATCAAAGTCATGCAGCAGATTCTCTTCATTGTTTTCCTGCCAATGGCTGCAGGTTTTGCCACCAGACAATTTTTGCTAAAAAAGTATGGCTTGGCTGAGTTCAAGCAGCACATCGCTCCTCGATTTCCGGCTTCATCAACCATTGGCGTGCTTGGTATCGTCTTTGTTGCCATGGCCCTGAAAGCCGGTACCATAGTTGCCAACCCGTCTGTGCTGCTGTCCATATTCATTCCTTTGCTGATCCTTTACGGTATCAATTACAGTCTGGCGGCCGTCATCGGCGTAAAATTGTTTGTCAGAGGTGATGGAATTGCCCTGGTCTACGGCACGGTAATGAGAAACCTCTCCATCGCCCTCGCTATTGCCATAAACGCCTTTGGCGAAGCCGGAACCAACGCGGCACTGGTGATCGCCCTCGCCTACGTGATCCAGGTTCAGTCAGCAGCCTGGTATGTCAAGCTGACCACTAATATCTTTGGCCCACCACCCGCTGCAGAGAAGCGTTAGCGGCGAATAGATCCTCTACTTTCGCCCGACCCTGTAGTCCGTAATTTTCCGATTCCTGAAAGAATCTGTTTGAAAGATCTCTGAATAGAGCTTTCTGATTCTTGCCAGCAGTCTTTCCACCCCCGAAAAACATTCTGTGAGTAATATCGCTGATATGGTTGAGTTTGTAAGTTTACCAGGCACGCAATAGTACCACATTGTGGTATTTTCTTGACCTCCTAGACTGTCAGGTATAATGTATATTTCATCTCATTTAAAAAGATGAGGTGCTTCAGATTTACACTTTTCAGGGGGGATGAGTATGGGATCCCAAATCAATGAAAGACGACGTTTTGACAGATTCACACTGGAAGGCAGCCTTCTGTTTTCCGACAACACCAACATAATCGGCATGGCGCAGGTAATGGATATCAGTCAGGGAGGCGTGCGTTGCGTCTCTATTTCACCTGTGAGCTGTACCATCGGTATGTTGAACAACATCGAACTGTTCGGTTCCGAAGATAATCTTGAGTTGACTGATTTGAGTGGTAGAATGACCCGATGCAGTGATAATCTGCTCAACGCTGCTTCAGACGCGGGTATCGGCTACTACGAGTTCGGCTTCGAGTTTTTCCCACGGCATTATCCCCAGATCGACAGACTTCAGACTTTTCTATCGAACCACAGGGTTAGCAGCGCCTAGATTCGACAGGGGTCCATTTTCTGGTGAACTCGGCCCGCACAGACACCTGTCTCCCCGGATGGTCAGGGGCTTTCCGATAGACAGCTGAAGAGACACTTTAGAACTGCCGGCGTCTTAACCTGCTCAAGCAAAACTACCTGCCATTTCCAGGATGGGAAAACTTAAGGTGAAGGTGGTACCGCCGTCGGGGTCTGAGAGCACATCAATGTACCCCTGATGTGCTTCAACGACTTCTTTGACTAGGGAAAGCCCGAGCCCGGAACCGGTGATATGCCTGGTAGCCTTACCTTTAACCCGGTAGAAGCGGTCGAATATATGGGGCAGATCATCTTTTGATATCCCGATTCCCGAATCCTGAAAGGTGAGATTGACGAATCCGCCGGTGACCGATGTGGAAATGTGCACGTCTCCCCCTTCCGGCGTATATTTCACCGCGTTGGAGACGATATTCATGATGGCGGTCCGCATATGATCGTAATCGACATTGAACCACCAGTCATCATCAC
>JBPCUV010000035.1:0-3790 GCA_051010975.1 Desulfocapsaceae bacterium | reverse complement strand
GCTGCATGTCCATTTTATGATGATGCTCCAGGGCGCCCTGCTCTTTTCACTTAATTTTTTCCTCTTCTACCTTGCTGCTGAATCACTGATCACCGGACTCATCGCAGTGATTTTCTCCACTGCATCGGCTCTGACTGTTGTGTTGAGTTGTCTGTTTGCCAGGCGTCTGCCCTCGATTCAACTGGCCTTGGGAGCAATGCTTGGCGTCCTCGGCGTCGGTTTAATTTTTAGTGGTGAGATATTCGCCTCACAAACCACCGTCGGATACGGACTCCTCTACTCGATCGGAGGCACACTTTGCTTCTCCCTGGGAACAATAGTTTCTGCCAGAATTAGAAACCCAGGTCAATCGACGCTGGTTAACATAGCTTGGGCGATGTCTTATGGAACAGGACTGCTGTGCATTTTGGCACTGGTTCGGGGGAATGTTTTCAACTTCGATTTCTCCAAGACCTATATCGTATCCCTGGCATATCTTTCAGTTTTCGGTTCAGTAATCGCCTTTACTGCTTATTTTGCCTTGCTCAAACATGTAAGAGCTGAACAGGCCGCCTATGCTACGGTTCTTTTCCCGGTGGTGGCCTTAACACTTTCGACCCTATTTGAAAATTACCAGTGGACAGCAACAGCAGTTTTCGGAGTAGTTATCACTTTGTTCGGTAATTTTTTAATCAACTGGAGATCAACCTGAAAAACATTTCCAGAAAAAGATTTTAATTCGAAACACCACTGGTAGTCGAGCAGTTAAGAGGAGAAGGACATGGTTGTCCAAAATATTGGATTTTTACACCCTGGTGAAATGGGAATATCACTGGCAGCGACAGCCAGGAATTCCGGGCACAAGACTTATTGGGTCTCTCACCAACGCAGCCCACAAACTCGCCTGCGAGCCGAAAAACAAGGATTGGTGGAGGTTCAAAGACTCTCGGAGCTCTGTGAACATTGTTCCGTGATCGTCAGTGTGTGCCCACCTCATGCTGCACTTGAAGTTGCCGCGCAAGTGCGTAACTGCTCATACAAGGGACTCTATGTTGAGGTCAATGCCATTTCTCCTCAGCATGTACAACAGATCGAACAATTGATGAGTGATGTTGGAATCGACTTTGTTGACGGTGGGATAATCGGCCCACCGGCCTGGTCCTCTCAGACCACCTGGCTCTATTTATCTGGTCCCTCAGCTGGTCAGGCCTCCAGTTGTTTTAGTGGCGGCCCGCTGGAAGTTGAAGTCATTGGCAGCGAAATTGGCAAAGCCTCGGCACTGAAAATGTGTTTTGCTGCAAACACCAAAGGAACAACCGCACTGCTCTGCGCAATCATGGCTGCGGCGGAAAGAATGGGGGTGCGGGAAGAGCTTGAACACCAATGGTCTCGAAACGGTTCTGATTTTTCCCGGAGTACGGTCAGTCGAATAAGAAAGGTTACTGCCAAAGCCTGGCGCTTCTCAGGGGAGATGAAGGAGATCTCTTCAACATTTGAGGCAGCCGGGCTGCCAGAAGGGTTTCATCTTGCTGCCTCAGATATTTACCAGCGTATTGCCGGGTTCAAAGACGCCGGGGAACCACCCTCTATTGAGGAAGTTCTCGATGCTCTTCTTTCTGTCGATGACCAACAGACGAGAAGCACCGAGCCCAGTGAGCCATGAGGCGGCGCTGCCAACAACTTGGTTCCACTTACCTGGTTCAGGAGAAATGAAAACATTTGATCCGCACAAGTATCTACAAAGAATCAAACATCGGGAAGAGGTGAAGCTCACTGAAGCTGGACTCCGTTCATTGCATCGGCGTCAACTTCTTACGATTCCTTTTGAAAATTTCGATGTGTTGCTCGGCCGCCCGATTCTGCTCGATCCAGGCTCGTTGTTTGACAAGTTGGTCGAGCGGTCGCGGGGCGGGTACTGTTTCGAGTTAAACGGGCTTTTTCTAAAGGCCCTTGAACACTTTGGTTTTGATACGCGTGTCCTGCTCGCCAGAGTCCATCTATCCGGCAGTACAGTGATAGGCAGAGGGCATCAGCTTTCCCTGGTAACCATCAACGGCAGAGAATGGATCACTGATGTGGGTTTTGGCGGTCAGAATATGTGTGAACCCATCCCTTTGGAAATAGATCAGGTTTTTAATTTGGGAAGCCAGAGACTGCGCCTTGTCAAGACAGAACCTTACGGAGTGATGCTGCAGTCCTTTGACGGTGAGATATGGCAAAACCTCTATAGTTTCGACATGGCATATGCCGGCCCGGGAGACATCAAGTACGGCAACTATTACACCTCAACTCACCCGGATTCGATCTTCGCCCAGAATCGGATAGCCTCATTGCTGACCAGAGAAGGCAGCATCACCTTATACAACAAGACCCTGAAAATTTTAGAAGAAGGTGCGGAACGGTTCATCGAACTGCCCGACAATCAGGGTTACCTTGAAACCCTGAAACTACATTTTGGTATCGAACTCGACGTACCTTACGACAGGCTGCCAGCCCTTCCCGCTGTCGCCAGCTAGAAGGATGGATCATAGCACTTGATGCGGACGGGAATAGCGACGGTTTGTCAAGAGACGAGTCTTCGGACTCAATTTTTTTCCTGAAAGATGATGGGAAACAGTGATTCTCGAGAATTCTGGTGGTGTACCATCACCAACCCCTTGGCCCTCTCTATATCTTTCAGTGACAGAGCCTCATAGAGCTGGTCATGTTCAATACTGATCTGCTCGATCCTATCCACCTTAAGCTCCTCGATTCTGAAACGCAGAAATATTTTCCGGCTGAGATCCTTGTATCTGTGAGAGAGTATTTTATTACCGGCCATATCGAGAATTGAGAGGTGAAAATCCGTATCGAGGATAAACAGGTTCCGATGAACCCTGTCGGAAATTGCTTTTTCATAAGCTAGTTTATGGTTTTCAACATTGATCAGCTTTTTTTTTGTCATCTTTTGTATGGCCTGTTCAAGAAAGCCGACCTCAAGCACCTCACGAATCCGGTAGAGTTCTTCCGCGTCTTTTTGAGATAAACGCCTGACCGAATATCCCTGATTGGGAACAAAATCGAGATACCCCTCCTGGGCCAGGATGCTCAAAGCATTGTTAACCGGAGTTCTGCTGACTTTTAATTGTTTCGCTAGATCGACAAAGACAAGACGCTGACCGGGCACTATCTCGTAGTCGAGCATGAGCTTCATTATCCGGTTGTACACTTTTAGCGTAAGGTTTTTGCTTTTTTTCAAACCTGGCTCCTGAGGGGAGATCTGGAAATAGGGCCTGACTGGTGTTTGTCAGGCTGGGTTGGGACTGTAATTAACCCAGCCATTGGCGTTCGTCTTCTTATGATAAAGATAATGTATACTTGACAACGCCCAAATGACATGTAATATAAAATGTAATTTAAATCAAGTATCGCCTTGAGGGGCCTAAAACGGGGACCACATAGAGCCTCCAAAAAGATCTATATATCAAGCATTTAACGTGCCATCAAAGATCACACAATTATACCCGCGTTGGTTGAGCAAAACCTCCCTGACATGATAGAATTGTGAGAGATCCTGCCACAAATTTGAACTCTGTTGAATACCAAAAATTTAACCAGAGGAGATAGTTTCAGATGACTACCCTGAAAACAAAAGACAAAACCGTGTTGAGATCGCTTGGTTTAGGCGGTTATTTCGGCGGCGGCGCCGAAGGCATGGTGGACGTAAAGAACGGCAAGATCGTCCGGGTCAGGCCGATGCGTTACGGGTGGAAATACAAGAAAGAGGAAGTCCGCCAGTGGAAGATGGAGCGCGACGGCAAAACGCTTGAAC
>JBPCUV010000034.1:0-5381 GCA_051010975.1 Desulfocapsaceae bacterium | reverse complement strand
TCACATAGTCGCCTATACCGTCCACCACTTCCTCACTGACTCGGGGATTGATGAAATTGGCCGTGCCAATCTGAACCGCGCTGGCACCGGCCAGGATGAACTCCAGCGCATCTTCTGCGTTTTCAATCCCGCCAATGCCGATTACCGGTATCTTCACCGCTCCAGCCGCCTGGTAGACCATGCGAAGAGCCACTGGCTTGATCGCCGGTCCGGATAAGCCGCCAATGACGTTGGCCAGCACCGGCCTCCTGCGCTCCAGATCAATGGCCATGCCGATGAGCGTGTTGACCAGCGAGATGGAATCGGCACCGCCACCTTCAACGGCTTTCGCCATCTCGACAATGTCGGAGACATTGGGAGACAGTTTCACCATCACCGGCACATCGGCAGCTCTTTTCACCGCTTCGGTGACAGCTGCAGCCGTCGACGGCACCGTTCCAAATGCCACGCCGCCCTTCTTGACATTGGGACAGGAGATGTTGACTTCCAGAGCAGCTATTCCTTCGACTCCCCGAAGACGTTGGGTCAGTTGCCGATACTCCTCAATCGAATCGCCGAGGACGTTGACTATGACCGGCACCCCGATCCCTTTTAAGTAGACCATCTTCTCGGCAATAAACCGGTCCACTCCAACGTTCTGAAGCCCGATGGCGTTGAGCATGCCGCACGGAGTCTCGACGATGCGCTGGGGAGGATTACCGGCACGAGGTTCCAGGGAAATACCTTTGACGATGATTCCGCCTAGTCGATGCAGATTAACCAGATCCTCAAACTCCCTGGCATAGCCGAAGGTCCCGGAAGCGGTCATCACCGGATTGCGCAGCTCGAGCGATCCAATATTCACCCTCAGATCTGGATAGGGATCGTGATCTTTTACGAATTCCATGCCAGATCCCCCGTGTTGAATACAGGTCCGTCTATACAGACATGTAAGTAATTGCCGTCGCTGGAATCGATGTTGCAGCCCAGGCAGGCACCCATACCGCAGGCCATAACGCTCTCCACCGAGACCTGGCAGTCCAAATTTCTGGAGCTGCTGAACTGGTGCAGGACCTCGAGCATATTGTCAGGTCCGCAGCCGTAAATCTGGGTGTTCTCGGCTAACTGTTCGGAGCGAAGAATATCGGTAACGAATCCCTTTATTCCATAAGATCCGTCATCGGTGGCACAGTGCAGGGCCAGGCCGAACTGTTTAAAATCCTCCACCAGCGGTTCCACATCATCTCTGCTCCTGCCACCCAGGATAATCAAATCTTGATGATGGTCTCGACCCAGCGTGCTTATTATTTTCGCGAGAAACAGCATCGGTGCGATGCCCAGGCCGCCGCCGACCAAACAGGCTGGTTTGTCAGCATCTATACTGAACCCCCGTCCCAAAGGTCCAAACACATCCAGCATCTCCCCGACCTTGGCGTGGGCGAGAATATCCGTTCCCCGACCAACATTCTTGAAATAAATCTGAATCTGCCCACTGCTGCTCGTCTGATGCAGACTGAAAGGTCTCCTGAGTAGCGGGTCCTGACCGTTTCCGGTGCGTATCATCACAAATTGACCTGCATCTGCTGAGGCAGCGATCAGAGGGGCTTCCAGTGTAATTCTTACATTGAGCCCCGATAGCTGCTCAAATCGGATAATTCTTGCTTTTTCCTGGTGTTGCGACATAATGAACCGATAGGGAAGTTATTCCATTTAATCATGCAGTTAAGTCGGGTTTATGCAGATATCACTATTTCTTCTTGCGGCCGCGTTCATGTTTGGCAGTATCATCGGCAGTTTTCTTAACGTGGTCATTCTCAGACTACCCGATCCCGACGCCTCGATCGCCTTTCCCCCATCGCACTGCCCGAAATGCAAAAAACGACTCAACTGGTATGAAAATATTCCTGTTTTGAGCTACCTCGCTCTGCGCGGTAAATGCAGTCACTGCGAGGTACCTATTTCAGCACAGTACCCGATCGTCGAATTGTTGACAGGACTGCTCACGGTTGCCGTAGTCGCCAACTTTGGGCTGAGTTTGACGGCGCTTGGTTTCTTCCTCTTCTGTGCTGCCCTGGTCACTATAATATGGATCGATCTCCATCACCAGATAATACCTGATGTGATCAGCCTGCCCGGTATCATTTTCGGCTTTGCCTTCTCGTTCGTCTCTACTTTTGTAACCTGGCAGGATTCTCTGATCGGGCTACTGGCCGGTGGAGGGATTTTCTACGCCGTATCCTACTCTTATTATCTACTCAGGAGACAGGAGGGGCTGGGCGGGGGCGATATCAAACTTCTTGCCATGCTGGGAGCATTTCTGGGCTGGCAGTCGCTGCTCTTCATCATATTCGCCAGCTCGGTGACCGGCACCATTGTCGGACTATTCGCCATGCGCAGCCAGAAAAAGGGCGGTGCCACCCGCATTCCTTTCGGACCTTTCCTGGCGCTGTCCGGTCTTTTTTACCTGTTCTTCCGCCCCCAGGTGCAGGAACTTTTCAGACTTTACCTTGATCTGTTCAGATAACTCATTCCCGGACCCGTTACCCCCTTTTTCAATCATAGCTAGTGACATAAATCCAAGGTGCCCTGTCAGGCAAGGCCCGAGCGAGGAACCGGCAGAGTTGCCTGATAGCGCGGTGAGCAGGTCCCAAAGCGAGTAACACAGCCTGATTTGATGGATTGGATTTGTATCGCTATGTATAAAAAACCCCCAGTTGCCGAAGCAACTGGGGGTGCCTTAACATGAACCTGCCAGCGTTCTTGCTATTCTTCTACTTCGTGTTCGACACCAAGAGCGATCTTATAGAGAACAGTCAACAAGAAAAAGCCGGTAGCCCAGACCCCGATAGTGATCCCGAGTTCATTGAGTGTCGGCACATATTCGGTGACCTCTTCCAATGGATTAGGTACAAAACCGGCAAATACGAAGCCGAGTCCCTTGTCCGCCCATAGTGCCAGAAAGATCAGCACGGAAGCAACAGTGACCAGCCTGAAATCGAAAATCTTGGAGATTTTCATATAGGCAAGAATACCAAGGCCGGCGAAATTGAACAGTGTTGCCGTCCACATGAACGGAACCAGATTGTTGTATACTTCACCATGATGCTCGAGGCCAAAGAACAGGTACTCAAGGCTATGCATGTGACCTGGAACCTCCGAGTAGTAGCCTACGAAGAACTCAAGCAGGAAGAAGAAGGTGTTGATAATCACCGCATACATAATGATGGTCGTCAGCTTCTTAATCGCTTCCTCGCCAGCGTCAAAATTGGCAAATTTCTTCATAACCGCACAGGCGATCAGGATCAGGGACGGTCCGGCAGCAAAGGCAGAAGCCAAAAAGCGCGGGGCGATGATTGCTGAAAGCCAGAAATGACGGCCCGGCAGACCGCAGTACAGCATTGCGGTGACTGTGTGAATTGAGACTGCGAACGGCAGAGACAGGTAGACGAAGAAATAGATCCATTTGGGCGGTGGCACCTGTTTGCGTTCGGCGGTCAGAATAACCCAACCGCACAGCAGGTTGAGCAGCAAATAACCCCAGAGCACGCACATATCCCAGAAAAGCATGGAGTGAGGTGTCGGGTAAAACATTACGTTCAGGCCGCGCAGCGGCTGGCCAAGATCGGCCATGATGAACATCAGACACATGACCAGGGCCGCAATAGCCAGAAACTCACCAAGAATGGTGATCCGGCCAAAGACTTTGTAATTATGAATATAGTAGGGCAGCACCAGCATCAAACCACCGGCGGCCACCCCGACCAGAAAGGTAAACTGGGAAATATAGAGGCCCCAGGATACGTCTCGGCTCATGCCTGTAAGCCCAAGACCATAGGCGTATTGCCTGAAATAGCAGGCCCAGCCGATGGCGATAAGGGAGCCGAGAATGGCAAGCCAGATCCAGTAGGCCGGTTTTCCTTTAAGTGTTTTTTCTATCATGACAACCTCACACTATGTAGAAGACTGACGGCCTGGTGCCGGCAGATGGTTTACGTTGAATGGTGAACTCCTGGTCGAGCACCTTCCTGACTTCCGAATGGGAATCGTTGAGATCACCGAAGATTATTGCCCCGGCTCCCTTGCAGGCTTCGACACAGGCGGGCTCCAGCCCCAGTGCCAGACGCTCGCCGCAGAAATTGCACTTCTCGACGACACCGCGCATTCTGGTCGGAAAATCGGCATTGTAATCTTTTATAAACGGCCGGGGATCCTGCCAGTTGAAGCTCCGCGCTCCGTAAGGACAGGCAGCCATGCAGAAACGGCAGCCGATACAGCGGTGAAAATCCATGGCCACGATACCGTTTTTCTCAACCACGAAGGTTGCCTTGGTCGGACAAGCCTTAACGCAGGATGGATTGTCACAATGGTTACAGAGTGCAGGAAACTGACTGTTTTTGACCTTCTCAGCACGCAGTTTCTGGCTGTGTTCAGGGAAGGCGTTGCCAAACCCGGTCTTCCAGATCCACTTGATTTCGCTCTTTGGGTCTGGAATCTGAGGCACATTATGCGCTTTGACACAGGCGGAGATTGCTTCGTCAAGCAATCCTTGATCCTGGTAGAACTTGCGCATGTCGATAACCATGCCGAGTCTGACACCAGTAGGTTGCTCTTCTCCGTGTCCACCCGCATTGCCATGACTTTCCGCAGGAGCCTCGTGCCCTCCCCCACCAGATGCAACGGCACTGGTGGAAGACAGCTTGACGATCGCCGGGGCGCTGATACCTGCAAGTACAGTAGCACCTGCCATTTTCAGAAATTTTCTTCTCTTGTTATCCATCACTGAGCCTCCTTCTTTGCCAACTCTGAGGGCGTTATATGACAATCCCAACAGGTGGGCGAAACAGCTGCGTACTCATGACAGGTATCGCAGAACTTCTCTTTGTTCGAATGGCACTGCATGCAGGCTATCTGCAGCCCTTTCTGATACTCCTTACCGCCAACCGTAACCGTGACTCGGTCAGAGTTGCGCAGTACGTCGTCTCGCCATTCATTCAACAGCTGCATATGGCTGTCTCTCATCTCCGCAGCCGGAGCCACGCATTCCTTCTCTCCACCAGGCGGCAGTTCGGGCTTAGGCAGCGGGCCGGCATCCAAACCGTTAAACCAGATGGGAAACGTCACTAACAGGACAAAAACAACGAGTCCCGAAACTATTAATCCTTTGTTATACATTATTCGTTTCTCCTCTATTCCGGTCAGAGTTAGAAAAGCATGGTCCGCAGACCTTCATCGAGTTCGCCTCTGGTTTCGCCTTCAAGGACGATGGCGTTGCCAACCAGCTCAGTGATACCGCAAACTCCGACGTTGGGATTCCAATAATCCATCAATGAGGTCAGCGTCGCCCGGTCGATGGCACAGACACAGGACAGCATGTTAACCTCATGCTTGTCTTCCACATATTT
>JBPCUV010000033.1:0-3375 GCA_051010975.1 Desulfocapsaceae bacterium | reverse complement strand
TCGCTGGAAAACAGGCCTGGTTCAGGCTCGTGCGGATCGGTGCCGCTGGCAGTGTTGCCGCTGTAAGGCAGCCCTTCCTGGGGACCGGCGCTGACGTAGCGGTTCCAGAAATCGAGCTTCAGCCAGGTCCAGCTGCCCCGCTCCCAGCTGCAGCAGGAGGAGCAGCCGCAATATGCAGTCACTTCCATCAATTTGCCCACCGGTTTTTTGGCGCAGCCGCCTGCACTCAGCAGCAGGACAAAGAGAAAAGGTAACAGCCATCTGGTAATCCGGTTTTGCGTCAATAAGTCGATCATGTGCGCTGAAACCATTTCTTGATTTCGGAGGGAGGCAGCACCTTCACCACAGGTCTGCCGTGGGGGCAGTGGCTGAAAAGGTCTGCTCTAACCATACGCTCGAGCAGCGCCTTAATCTCAGGATCAGAGAGAGCATCTCCGGACTTGACCGCTGCCTTGCAGGCCATGGTCGCCAGCATCCCCTCGAGTCTGCCGCTTCCTCCAGTTCCAGCCTCACTTCCGAAACGTTCCAGAATATCGAGGAACAGATCCTGCGGAGAACTACTTCCGGCAAGCGCCGGCACACCGCTCAAGACCCAGGTGGTAGCGCCGAAATCCCGCACCGAAAAACCCATGTTCTCCAACTCCTCCAGATTGGCTTCAACAAGTTGCGACTGGTAGACGGTGAGTTCCAGAGTTACCGGGAATAGAAGATTCTGAGAGGCGATCCGGCCCTGCAGATACTGTTTTCGAAAATCTTCGTAGAGCAGCCGTTCATGGGCAGCGTGCTGATCGATGACGATCAGGTTGTCACCGTTTCGGCAGAAGATATAAAGATCCTGGAAGCTGCCGACAACCACCAGGTTTTCAACCTGGACTGCGGTTGTACCGGAGTCGATGGGGAAACCTGTGGCCGCATCCGCCGAAGTGAGCTCTTCTAAATGCTGCTGTTCTTCAGCCAGATCTAAAGTACTGGAATCTTGCTGCGACAATTCGTATATCGAACCTTGATTGACCTGCTGGGCTGGCGGTGGAGCAGAGTTACCTTCAGCAGAGGGTGGTATCGGGGGAGGACTTTGTATCTGTGTCCGGATTGTATCCGTGGGTAACGCTTGCGAGAAAATATGCTCTCTTAACGGCTGCTGAGTCCTCAGCATGGCTTCCCGAACAGTAGTGCTGACGATTTGATGAATGGATCGATTGTCTTTGAAACGCACCTCGTGCTTGGCTGGATGGACGTTTACATCAACGCTTTCCGGAGGCAGATCTACTTTGATGAGGCCGGCAGGATAACGGCCCTTGAGCATGAATGACCGAAGCCCTTCATTGACGGCGTGACCAAGGAGCCGATCCTTTATTACCCGATTATTGACGAACAGCCTCAGCCTTCCAGCAACAGGTTGGGTCGATTCCGGTGGAACCAGCAGCCCCGTTACCCTTATACCCTCGAGAGCAGGCGAACCGCTGTCAATTACGATGAACTCGCCGGTATACTTCAACAATCGGGATAATCGCTGGGCCAGGTCAAGATCCTGATCAAACTGAATCGTCTGTTTACCATTTACTCGCAAAGAGAAAGCGACATCGGGCCGGGCCAGCGCATAACTCTTCAGGGTATCGTCAATGTGGGAAAGTTCCGTGCGTGAGGTTCGCAGAAATTTCTTGCGCGCCGGGGTGTTGCCGAACAGATTCTTGACCTCGATGATGGTGCCGGCACCAGTCCCCGTCTCGTGTACTTTTTTGATAGAACCAAAGGAGCTATAGGCGGCGGTGCCGAGCTGGTCTTCCCGACGCCTCGAAACGATGTTCATGGTCGACACCGAGGCGATGGAAGGAATGGCTTCGCCTCTGAATCCCAGGCTCCTCACTTCAAAAACCGTATCGTCTTTGGTGAGCTTCGAGGTGCCGTGGCGTTCGAAGCACATCAATACATCGTCTTCATCCATCCCTTCGCCGTTGTCGGCAATGCGGATAAGACGGGTACCGCTCCCTTCGATTTCAACCTCGATCCGATCGGCACCGGCATCAAGGCTGTTCTCAAGCAACTCCTTTACCACCGAGGCGGGCCGCTCAACAACCTCTCCGGCGGCAATCTGATTAGCCAGATGTTCAGGCAGGATACGGATCTTAGCCATTTAATCACCGCCTCCTGTGCTGCAGGTACGAGTCGATCGCACCGATCAGGCCAGTAGATTAAGTGCTGACCCGGCCTTGAACCACTCGACCTGGGCTTCGTTGTAGGTATGGTTGAGTTTGAAGGTTTCTTTGGCGCCGTCCGCATGGGTGACAATGCAGTCCACCTGCTGTCCAGGAGCCAGCTCATCCAGGTTGGGCAGGCTTACCCTGTCGTCTTCTCTTATTCGATCATAGTCATCGGGATTGTCGAAAGTAAAACCCAGAAGTCCCTGCTTCTTGAGGTTTGACTCGTGGATGCGGGCGAAGCTGCGGACGATAATGGCCGCAGCGCCAAGTAACCTTGGGCTGAGGGCGGCGTGCTCACGGCTGCTTCCCTCACCGTAGTTCCAGTCACCGATCACCACCCACTTGACCTTCTTGGCCTTGTAGTCTCTGGCTATAGTGGAAAACGGTACACCCCGTTCGCCGCTGAGGACGTTGAGTCCCTTCCCGGCCTCGTCGTTGTAGGCATTGATTGCCCCCATGAACATGTTATCACTGAACTTGTCGAGGTGTCCCCGCAGCCGTAACCAGGGGCCGGCAGGCGAAATTGCGTCGGTGGTGCACTTGCCTTTTGCCTTAAGAAGAATCGGGGCATCTATGACATCCTCCCCATCCCACTTGGGCCAGGGCTTGAGAAGTTGGAGCCGCTCACTGTTGGGATCAACATTCAACTGGATATGGTTGCCATCCTCGGGTGGTGCGTGAAATTTAGATTCACCCTTGTCGAATCCCAGCTCGGGGACGTCTGGAGCTTCTTTGGGCGGCACCAGCGTGAAAGACTGGCCGTTGCCGTCTGTGAGGGTATCGGTCAGAGGGTTGAACGACAGACTGCCGGACAGGGCCAGGGCCACCGTAACTTCAGGGCTGGCGATAAAGTTCATGGTTGTGGGTTGGCCGTCGTTGCGCCTTGGAAAGTTTCGATTGTAGGAAGTGACAATGGTATTCGGTTTGCCGGAGATCGACGTATCCCGCCGCCACTGGCCGATACAGGGACCGCAGGCATTGGCCAGCACGGTGCCGCCGATGTCGGTAAGAGAGGCCATCTGGCCGTCACGCTCGATGGTTGCTCTGATCTGTTCCGATCCCGGGGTGACCATCAGCGGAACCGCAGCCTTAATGTTGTGGGCTTTGGCCTGCTCGGCAATATCGGCTGCCCGGCTCATGTCCTCATAGGAGGAGTTAGTGCAGCGGCCGATTAGAC
>JBPCUV010000032.1:0-6679 GCA_051010975.1 Desulfocapsaceae bacterium | reverse complement strand
GCACCGTAGCGGGCGATAAACATCTGGACAAGCTCGTTCTTCAGCCTGGAAGCCTCTTTGGGTTCCATCGGTCCAAAGAAGAGGGACGGCCAGAAGAAAGCGCCGCCGACCATGGCCCAGAAGGCTTCAGCGGCCAGTTTGGTGTTGTCCACCTTCAGTTTGCCGTCTGCAGTGGCCGCCTTGAGCCAGACAACCAGAGAATCGTCTCTGTCTTCGGCCTGCTTCACAGTTTCGACAGCCAGATCGGGGTTGGTGATGAACACGGTGGTCGTAACCTTCAAGAGTCCGAGCCAGGCCGGATTACGGGAGACCTCCAGTTTGGCATCGGCAAAATCCCCCAACTGTGCCTCAAGGCTTCTGTTGGGGTTGTAGCTGATCTGCTTGAGTGCCTGTGCTTCTCCCATGAAGCGTTCGAGCACAGCCCTGAAAAGCTCTTCTTTGCTCGGGAAGTGATTGTACACGGTGCGCTTGGACGACCCCGACAGTTCAGCGATTCTATCCATGCTGGCATTGTCATACCCATCCTGGGTGAAAGCCAGGGAGGCGGCATCCAGAATTGCCGTCCGTTTCTTGGTGGTATCCCGTTTTTTTGTTTTCATTCCATCATATTTAAATAAACTACACCGTGCAGTGTAATATATCCTTGACAATGTGCCGGCGGTTAACTACACTGTGTAGTGTAATTTATTCAGTAGCTGAAACGCAAGTGAAAAACAGATCATCCTCCAGGGTGCATGACTAAACATCAAAAGATGAAACTTTTCTTAACACTGCTTTTGCTTCTTGCCTGCGCAACCCTATCGTTTATCGCCTGCAGTCGGAAACCTATGCTGCAGGGTACTGGCAGCGGTTCGTATGGGTCGATCAACTACAGTGAAGGTCGATTCCATAACACTGTGCCCACCACACTCAGTTCCGAAGACCAGAATATGTTCAAAGCAACTATAGATTTTATAAAGGGAAGCCCCGATCGCATGCCGGAACGTGAAATTCCGGTACTCTCCGAGTTTTCAGACAATAGAACTGACAGTGACGAGATGCGTCTCACCTGGCTGGGCCATTCAACCTGCCTCATTGAGATCGACGGTCAGACGCTGTTGACAGACCCGATGTTCAGCGACCGGGCTTCTCCCTTTACCTTTGTCGGACCTAAACGATTTGCCACCGATCGGAATTTCACGGTCGATGATCTGCCGGAAATTGACGCCGTACTTATTTCCCATGATCATTATGATCATCTCGATCGCGGGACCATTATGAAACTCAGCAGCCGTGTGGAGCGCTTCTATGTCCCGCTCGGTGTCGGGGCCCACCTGCAGAGATGGGGAGTAGGGGAAAACCGGATTGTCGAGCTGGACTGGTGGGAGAAGACACCACAGGGTCCGCTCACCCTCGTTGCCACCCCGGCAAGACATTTCTCCGGCAGGGGAATACTGGATCGCAACAAGACCCTGTGGGCCTCCTGGACCATACTGGGAACAAAGCAGCGGGCTTTTTTCAGCGGCGATTCAGGATACTTTGACGGGTTTAAGGAGATAGGTGAGAAGTTTGGTCCTTTTGATGTCACCATGCTTGAATCAGGCGCCTATAACGATGCCTGGGCCGATATCCACATGAGGCCAGAGGAAACCGTGCAGGCGCATCTGGATCTGCAGGGCAGCGCACTGCTTCCCATTCACTGGGCCAAATTCAATCTTGCCCTGCACCCCTGGACTGAGCCCATAGAGCGGCTGCTCAGTGAGGCGCAGAGACAAGATGTGACTGCGCTCACCCCTCTCCAGGGACAGCCCGTCTACCCGGGAAGAGTGGAGGAACAAAACAGCTGGTGGGTAAGTGCTGAGAGCGATTATCAGGATCAGGCGGTATTCTAGCAGCTGCCTCTGGTTGACGGTTTCGACGGGGCAGGGGTGTTGGTCTTGGGGAAGTGGTGAGTTCCGGACCGAAGGTCAATAAATAGATTTAACCTCCTCGAGCACAAAAGAACTGCGTGTCGCACTCACCCCTTTGGTGTTGGACACGTTGTGGAGAACCACCAACGAATAATGGTGCATATCCCGGGCAACTATTTCCAGCATCAAGTCGACGTCACCGGAAACGGCGGAGACGCTTACCACACCTTCGATGTCTGAAAGTTTGTGGGCCAGTTCCTCCCAGCCGGTGTCTGCATCTCGAAGCACTCCGCAGTAGGCTCGAACCGAGAGCCCCATCTTCTGCCGGTCGGTAAGCGCCCGGTAGCCCAGAATCACACCCTCCCGTTCAAGCCGGGCAATGCGGCGCGAGCAGCTGGAATGGGACAATCCCACATGTTCGGCAACATCGACATTCGAGAGTCGACCGTTTTCCTGAAGCGCACTGAGAATACGTCGGTCTATATCATCCAGTTTGGCCATCTGCACGATCCTTGCGTTTTGGTGTTGAAGAGTGCATATCCTGGCAAATAATTACCAAAAAAATAGACTGTAATGCAAGATATTTGAATAATTGGTTCATAATAGAATATTGTTTGCTGACAGGAGTGTTTTGCCGTACGTTTATTGCATTACCGTATTTTCTTGGTAAAGCATCAATTGACCCTATTTATCAGCGGAGAGAAAAATGGAATCACTACCCCTCTTCATAATCGCTTCTGCAATCCTGATCGTGACCCCGGGGCCCGATCTCATGTATGTGCTTACACGTGGTATTTCCGGAGGTAAACAATTCGGAGTGGTGTCGGCCATCGGAGTGACGGCGGGCATTCTCGTTCATACCCTTGCTGCCGCATTGGGTTTGGCTGTTCTGCTCAAAACTTCAGCGATAGGATTTCTAGTGGTGAAGACGGCTGGAGGAGTGTATCTGATTTACCTCGGCTATCAGATGATCAGGAACAGAGGGTCCATCGACCTGACAGGGGTGGGGACGAGGATTAATACAAAGAAGTGTTTTCTTCAGGGTTTTTTATCAAACGTCTTAAATCCTAAAGTAGCCTTGTTCTTCGTCACCTTTCTTCCCCAATTTGTCAGCCTGGAGAGCAGCAATCACAGCCTTTACATGGCCGGTCTCGGTCTCTTGTTCGCTTTGATGACGGTTGTCTTTCTGATGCTTCTGGGAATTTTTGCCGGTCAGATCGGCAGCTGGCTCCAGCAGAAGAAACAGGTTGCTTCTCATATCAATAGCGCCGCCGGTTCAGCCTTGGTCTTTCTCGGTCTCTGTCTGCTCAAGCCCCAGCAGCATTGAGTTGCCGTCGAGAGTGCTTAGTTGAGGGCGGGGCAGCCCGTTTAATCTGAGATAAACACCTTATCGATCGTTTCCTGCAGGATCGGATCTTCGTCAATGTCCTTTGCCAGATAGGTCCCGGCAGGAGGTGAAGTCTCTGCCATACTGGCCGCCATAACGATCCATTCCACCGCTGTATCGACGGGCACCAGGCTGGTATCAACAACCAGATGAAACTGCTCGGCCTGATCGAAATCGGCATCATAGAATCCATTCACGAACATGGCTCTGGCCCTGTCATTATCCTTCACAATCCTCTCCATCAGGCGCATATCATCGGATTGTTCCCGCTCGACGATCTTTCTGACGCGAACAGGCAGAGGGGCTTGAACTCGAACGTGGACAGCCCCGGAAAGATTCCTCAAGGCTGCATAACCGCCTCGCCCAAGTATCACCGCTTCTCCTCGCTTGGCGATAGCCAGCATGGTTTTGTTCAACATGGACACGAGATGTCTCGTCTCATAATCGAGCCGCGACCATAACCGCGGCGGTGCCTTGTAGAAACTGTCGAGCTGTATAAGGCCATACTGTTCCAGAATCTTTTCAAGGGTTTGTTTTGTTACCAGGTTGTAGGATAAGTGTTGTGCAACTTTTTCTGCAATTGCAGCCCCTTCGCTCCCCAGGAGTCTTGAGATTGTAATCGTGGACATATCAATTCCCCCTACAATTCAGCAATGGTGATGATTAACGCATTCTGGCCTGATTTCACAATAGTCAGCCCAGTTCTTATGGCATTCGCCACAAGAGAAGAAACCACGGGTGCTCTACTTAATTTTCCACCATTAGGGATAGGGAATCAACCCGGGAGAACAATATAATTTACTACACCCAAAAAACGGTATCCACCTCTGAAGCTGGGATGGGGACTCCCTCGCCGCGGTGGCAGAGGCCCAGGGAGTGCTCTGAAATACGGTTTTACCTCCTGCTGCTCATAAAGATGAGTCAAGCCATTTTAGAGAGGCTATCTTCTGTCAGCAAAAAAAGAAAGTAGAGGGGATCAATAGTCTCGCTCCAGCTTGATCACTTTTCCGGCGATATCTACATCCGTAGACAGATGCATTTTGCCATCTCCTGTTTCCAGCAGCGGGACCTCTGATTGTGGAGATATTCTAACACGGCCAATATCGATCTTGCCGTCATCGTACATGATGAGTACGTGATCATCACCGCCAATGCCCAGAGTCGGATCAATGGTTATCTCATCACCTTCTCTGAACTCTTCGTTCATACAGTCATATTCTAGAGTAATCTTCATGCGTCTTTCTGGCTGTGGGAATAATTCTGTTTAGATTTGAGTAGTGAGGGCGGTGTGTTGGGTTAGGGGACTCGTATCGATTCTTTACCGTATCAGTGAATTAACTACAACTGTGCGGTAGTGCCAAAGCAGGTGTCTCGTGATGTTTTTTTGCTTTATACTTCATTTGTTATAAGTAATTAATACCTATCTCGTCTTAATAAAGGAGTTGTTTATGAGGTATAGATGCTTTGCGTTATTGGTTATTGCGATTCTCATACCAATGAACGCAAATGCTGCAAAGACTATTACGGAAGAAGATAAAAGGGTCATTGCTGAAGAACTCAGCAAGATCAATGAAGGGCTTCCCAAGATGGTCGATAAAGCAACCAGATGGGAATCAACTGTACTCGCCGGCACTACTGTCTCATATGTTTTTACGCTGCTTAACTTAACTAAAGAAAACGCTCCTGAGAATATTGGTTTTCTCCTCTACCGGCAGGCTCTGAATGGGTACTGCACTGCAGGCGGCTATGTGAGTCACATGAGAGATCATGAAGTCGATTTGAGTCTGTATTACAGAGATGTTGAAGGGAATATACTCTCCTCTCTGATGATCGAGTATGGAGACTGCCCGGAGGAGGATGCTGAAGAAGATACAATTGGCAAGGAACCCACATCGGGGGATAGCATAGATGTCGATCCTGAGTGGTTGTCTCTCTCGGAGAGACTTTTCGCGGATACTATTCAAATATGGCCTTCTGCTGACAACCCAAATGAAAGATTGCTGGGCAAATGGCAAAACGATGAAGCGCCGGTAATATATCAATTTCTGGCCAATGGCGATGCCCATCAGATCGAGGGCAACAAAATAAAATTACTCAACTACTCTGTCGCTGAAATCAACAAAGAAAAGCGTATTATGTTGTTAAAAATCAACCAGGATACGGACAGTGGCTATGACCTGTACATACAGTTTTATCTGGTAGATCAAGAAGCCAGGGTGGCCATTGTCAGGGACGGGGAAAAGACGTTTGAAAAGTGGACATATGCAGGAGGGCCGGACCTGATTGCCATCGCTAAACAGTATGCCGACGGGAAACGGCCCTGGATATCGCGGAGTCATTTGTTGACGTCAGACCAATATAAGAGGCTCGACGATAGGGATAGATCGACTGCCAGGGAAAACTGGAAAGAGTTATTCGGCAGCAACAAAAACAATTAGCGGTGTACTTGTTTCCTGATACTTCTCTTAAAGCCGCCTGAGTAAATCACCAGATCAAGTTACCTCAACCTTCATACCACCGGTAATCTGCTGGAGGTAATCAGGGCTCAAGGGGACGCCTGTGGCATCTGTCCCAGCCGCCGGATATACCGTGTCGTACTGATCGAGTGATACATCGAGCAAAATAGCTATGGGGGTGTCTTGCAGCCCAAATGGGCACACCCCGCCGGGACGAAATCCTGTTGCTTCTCTGGTTTCGTCTGCATTGGCCATCCGGTGCTTGGCACCTGTCGCACGCTTTAGTGCGCCACTGTTTATTTTTTTGTCACCCGCAGCCACCACCAGCCGGTACTTATCATCTTTTCCTTTGAACAGGATGGATTTTGCAATCTGGCCAACAGGCACTCCTATCCGTTGGGCTGCTTTTTCTGCGGTTGGTGTTGACCCGGGTTCAAATTCCAGGGCGGATAGACCATGACTCTCGAGAAACCCTTGTACTTTTAGAGGAATGTTGCTCATTTTAAAACCGGATTAAAAAATTAACCAGTATGGATTAGCTGGATTAGTTAATGACACGCCCGAATTACCAGAGTTTGCGAACTAACGCAATGCTTCTTCTTTTCCAGAGTGCGGCTCTTAGGACAGACATCTCAGTACTATTAAAGTTGGATGGTCATAAAGACGCTGTTGGAGTTATCGGTATAGTCTGAGAACGGTCCACAATAGCTGAAACCAAATTTTTCGTATAATTTTCTAGCAGGGACAAAAGCTTCGTATGAACCGGTCTCAAGGCTCAGTCTCTTGTAGTTTCGTTTTCTCGCTTCAGACAGGATGTGCCTGAGCAAGACTGAGGCAAGGCCCTTCCCTAAATGAGCCGGGGTAGTCCTCATTGATTTTAACTCCGCATGCTGGGCAGTCAATTCTTTCAAAGCTCCGCAACATAGCAATGTCTGCTCATCCCACAC
>JBPCUV010000031.1:0-3487 GCA_051010975.1 Desulfocapsaceae bacterium | reverse complement strand
CCGACGCATGAAAGATACAGACCCTGATCAGCAAAGTGGACAACCGGTCCCTGCTAGTGCTGGGACTGAGTGGTAAACTGCAGTTACCAGAGATTAAGATAAAGAAGAATATTGACCAGCAGGAAGGTAGAAAGCACAGAGGCAATGCCTAGAACTGCAAGAGTCGATACCAAGCCGGTGAGACCAAAACCTATGGCCAAGACGGGATTATCAAACTGATCCGGTAATTCCGACAGCTTACCTCCGTAGGTCGTCGAAACGAACCCAAACGTCGAGAGAATGATAATTCCGATATTGACAAAAACTGTAAAACCCATTGAGTAACCACCTCAATTAATTATTTCCTTTCCTACTATAATAATACACTTCACCGGCAAAATTTTGCAAGATACGACATTTTCTTTGCAAATCAGACCTTTCCGGTAATCGATCATTTCCATATTAACTCCACAGTAGTGACCGAAGATCGGTTATTTACCATGTTCGCATAAAGATTGGAAGTACTTTTTCATACTTATAACCCTCCATCTCTCCCACTCTTTCCAACCGCCACGTTGTTCCATTTACCTGTCAGGTATTGTGCCTATATTTTCAGGATAGTTACAATGTATCAGCGCTTTAACACTCATTTTTACAATATTTGACAATAACGGTTAAAGTAATTGATATCAGGAGGTTACTATGAGTAGAAAATTATCTGTCAGCATATTTTCAATATTGTTCCTGACTTTTATTCTCGTTGCCACCGCCCGGGCAGACATTTATGTCGGCATAGCCGGACCCTTATCGGGTAGCGCCCAAACCACCGGAGAACAGCAGGAGATAGGCGCCCAGGCAGCGATAGATCACCTCAACAAGATGGGTGGGGTTTTGGACCAGGAAATAATTTCAATTTCCATGGATGATGACTGCGAATCACGCCAGGCCAAGGCGGTCGCCCGGCAATTGGTAAACGAAGGCGTCGTCTTCGTTGCCGGCCATCTTTGCTCCGGCTGTTCACTTGCCGCCAGCAAGATCTATGAAGATGCCGGAATTCTCATGATATCTCCGGCCTCCACCAATCCCAAGGTCACCGATGAAGGAGGACCCAACGTGTTTCGAGTCATTGGGCGCGACGATCAGCAAGGTACAATCGCAGGGGACTTTCTGGCAGACAAATACGGTGAAGCCAATATCGCCATAATCCACGATGGTGAGGCCTATGGTCGCGGTTTAGCAGAATTCACCAAACTGCAGCTAAATAAGAAAGGCATCAAAGAGCTATTATTTGCACAATATGCCAAAGATCAGAAGGATTACCAGCCAATCGTTGACAAGTTAGCAGAAAACCGCATAGATGTTCTCTATGCAGGTGGTTATGACGCAGATATTGGAATCATCATTCGCCAGGCCAAAAAGACTCTACCGGAAATACGCCTTGTTTCAGGCGATGCGCTCGTCAGTCCCGATTTCCAGCTCTATGCAGGTGAAGCAGGAGAAGGTACCTATTTCACCTTTGTTCCTGATATGCGGTTAAACCCGGAGGCGGAGGAGGTTGTCGCTACGATTCAGGAGGAATACGGCTTTGAACCCGAGGGCTATACCCTGTATGCATACGGTGCAGTACAAGCCTGGGCCCAGGCGGTCGAACAAGCCAATTCCTTTGATCTAAAAGATGTCATCAAAGTCCTGAAATCCGGAACCTTCGATACGGTACTGGGGAAGATCGGCTTCGATGATAAAGGTGATGTGACCGGTATCAGTTCTTTTGTCTGGAATGTTTTCGAAAAACAAGGGTACGTGCCTGTTCAATAATATGTACTGCTGTCCAGCACCAGAAGCTTACCTAACTAACTAACCCCCTGGGATTGATTTGCGGACAAACAGACTATGTCTGAACGCAAAAAAAAAGCATTGGGCGTTCGCGGCAGACTGCTACTTGCCTTTTTGTCGATCTCCATGTTCTCATTAATCGCAGCGTTCTCCGGATTATACTCGCTGTCTCAAGTGGGAGGAGCACTTAATAAAATAACCCAACAGCGAGTACCTGAAGCGCTCACCTGGCTTGAACTGTCCCGCAAAGTTGAAACCGTAGTTCGTGCTGCCCCAGCCCTGCTCAATGTCAAAACCGAAAGCGCCCGGATTAAGGTCTCAGAAGAAATTTCCAGACAGATTAAAGACCTCGACCCTTTGCTGGAAAGAATTATCCACTCGGAAACAGAAAACGATTTATCACCCGATGTGATAAGGTTTGCGTCCGCGGTGAGCAGAAATCTCGAGAGCCTCAACGAGCTTGTGAAGAAGCGGCTTTCTATCGTGTCCCACCAAGACAAACTGCTTCGAGAACTCGCGCAGGCCAACAATGTGGCTCAGAGAATTCTATCACCAAGCGAACGGATACTCGGTGCCCAGATAGCAGACTGGTATAGAATTGGAGGAATCGAAGATGATGAACAACTGGACGGAGAACAGCTTAAACTTGCCAAATCGATAATAGATTTGATTCCCCAGCAAAGGGCGTCCCTTTTAGTCGATACCATACACACTAACTTATTGAAAATTACCGGGGCCTCAACTGCTGAACAGATTGATGTGCTGATTTTTCCTTTAAGAAAATCACTTCAGGAACTCACGGATGTCTCACAGGCTGTCTCTCCCCGGTCAAAACGACGCCTCGACAAACAAATCACTACCATTGAGAACTTAACCATTGGACCAAACAGCCTTTCCCAGGTAAGAAAACAAGAACTAGAAATAATAACAGAAGCCGAAGATCTCCTGGCTGTTAATGTTCGTTTTTCCAAATACTTGACCAATAGAGTTGATTACCTAGTGAATCAGGCCACCGAAGATATCGGTACGGCACACGATCAGGCAGTTCTATTACAAAAGCTGAACAGAAATATTCTTATCGGTGTTGTTGCCTTGAGTCTCATCAGTTCTCTACTAATCGTCTGGCTCTACGTCGGCCGCAACCTTATTGCCAGGCTGACCGCCCTGAGTGAGAGCATGCTGGCAATTGCCGACGGCAACCTCAGAGCACCCCTGCCCGAGTCCGGCAGCAACGATGAGATCGGCCGAATGGCAGAAGCTCTGGTTGTGTTTCGAGATACGGCGATAGAAGTTGAAGAGACCAATCTGCACGACATTGAAACGGCCCGCAGGAGGCTTGTCGATGCCATTGAAAATTCATCCGAGGGATTCGTTTTCTTCGATCCCGAAGATAAATTGGTGATCTGCAATAGCAGATACAAGCAGCTTCTTTATCCGGATACAGATATTCAAATCGAGCCGGGAACATCTTTCGAATCCATCATTCGGACAGCTGCAGAATATGGTCATATAGCTGAGGCAGTAGGTAGAGTCGACGAATGGATGACAGAGCGAATGGCACTTCATCGCAACCCTGGCGAACCAAGAGTACAGAAACGAAGCTCGGGTCAATCGATTCTAATTACTGAGCGTAAAACCAGTGATGGAGGAACCGTTGCCATTTATTCTGATATAA
>JBPCUV010000030.1:0-4460 GCA_051010975.1 Desulfocapsaceae bacterium | reverse complement strand
CAGTTCACGGTTTCTTGAGGCCCGGTCTTACCGGGCTGCTCCGGATCGCTTTCCAGTGAAGCGTCATTAGAGGGCTGTTCAGAGGAGTGATCCGTGGGGTCTTGGCCGTTGGGACTCTCGGCTGGCGCCTCGTCTGCAAATCTATCTGTTGCCCCTTCCAGGGCCAGCGCCGCATGCTCGCCGCCAAAAGTGGCCGGTGTCTCGCTTCCCAACACGGTTTCAACGATAAAGCGTCCGGAGATTTTATCCGGCGGGCGCGAGAGAATGAGTTCTCCTGTCTCGCTGGAGTGGTGAAGAAGTCCAGCACCTACCAGCGTGTCCACCGTTTCTCCGACAAGCTCGGGGGAATAGTCCGGGTTGTTGTCGATCAGATCTTTGCTTCGTGTCTGTTCAGCTGAATTGAAACGTTCGCCTACGGTTTTGCAGACATCGAGGGCGGCACTGAGTCGCAGAGCCGGTTCAAAGGTCCGGGTGGTAAAATGGTAGGTGGGTTCGTTTTGGATGGCATAGGCAATCTGGGCGCCGATAAGCACAAAGAGCCAGGCCACCCACACCCAGGCGAGAAACAGCGGAATGGTGGCAAAAGATCCGTAGATCGCGTTGTATTTGGCAACGCCGATCTGCATGCTGATATAGACATTCTGAGTCAGGAACCAGCAGAAGCCGGCCACGAAGGCACCAATCATGGTAGGCACCCCGCCTGTTTTGGTATTGGGAAAAAATATATAAATGACATACAGAGTGAGGCTCAGAAAAAGAATGGGTACTCCCTTGAGCATCAGTGTCTGGATCCAGGCGATGGGCAGAAACTGATCCAGATGCACACTCAAAGCCTGGCTCTCCAGCATCGTACCGGAGGCCAGGGCGACATTTATCGAGATCGGAAAGAGGATCATCAGGGCGATGTAATCGGCTACTTTTCGCAGGATAGAGCGACCGTCCTTGACCTTCCAGATGACGTTGAGCGATTTTTCGATCTGGCCCAGTACAAGGATCACCGAGAGAAAGATGCCCACCATACCAAAAGTGCCAAGGGTGGCGAAATTTGTCTTGTCCACATAGTTGAAAATCGTGTCGGCGGCAGAGCGCAGATGGGCGGTGAGATCTACAGATTTTTCGCTTTGGCCTTCCTCCTGATCTGTTTCAATACTATCGGTGGAAGAAGGGGTGGTAATAGTAGGTGAGGTGTCTTCCAGGGTATTGATATAAGCGTAGGCGATTTCACGGAGCTGATCTCCGCCACCGAGCCCCTTGACTACGGCGGTGCTCATCGCCAGAATTGGGACCATGGACAGCAGCATCGCATAGGTCAGATATCCGGCCCGCAGGGTTAGTAAATTCTCACTCATCTCCCGCAGGCAGATCAGAACTATCCTGGCAAGTTTATGTAACCAGCGCAAAGGGGCAAATCCGTTCGTCGGAACGTTGTCGGCCCAGGCCAGAAACATGTCCTTTTTTTCAGCTGTTTTGGTGTTGGTAGTAGATGTCATGGGAGGGGAAAAGTAGGGGCAGTTTAGCGGCCATGCTCGTTTTTGGTGACTGCTTCGCTTTTGATCCTATCCAGCAGATCGGCAAGCACCGGTTTCACATGCTCTCTGATGTCGCCTGCAACGACAATAAACAGAAGATCGTCACCGGGCTTAAGAAGCCCTGTTCGGGCTTCGATAACAATATCATAAATTCCCGGAAATTGTAAGAATTCCTCTCTGAGCAGTGCGATTCGATCAGTGTCGATAGTGACCTCGATTGCCGTTACCGTAGATCGATCCTGACGGGACCAACCTCGAACCGTGCCGTTATGTATCAAGATCATGCCGACGTTGTCACTAAAATCAGGCCGGGCTTTTAATTCGGTAATGGTCTTGCTGATATCCATCAACCTTTCCTCCACCTCAGTTTTGGTTATTCAGCAGAAATGATCATAGTTCCCTAAGTATGGGTACCTGCAGCTTACTAGATAACTCCAGGCGGGTATAGTCGAGATTCTCATTGTATTTCTTCATCAGCCAGAGTGGCACGAAAAATCGCTTTCGGCAAAGCTCCCAGATGGTATCACCGTTTTTTACCTGGTAGCTGGTGAAGCCGACCACCTGGTAGGAACTAAAGAAATCTTCCTGAAGTTCCTGGTGAAAATCGAAGCGGTCCTCCTCGAAAGAGGTGATTTTCGTATTGATGAAATCGAGTTTGATCTTCTGACCGGGATATATACCTCTGTTTTTGGACAGGTTATTGTTGATGCGAATGGAGTTTGGAGTCACCTTTAGCCAGTCTGCCAGCAGGCCGATCGACTCATCAGGCTGAACTTCGATGGTGCCGACCACCAAGTTGTTTTTTCTCTGCTGGCTTGAAACCTTCAGGTTGCCTGCCACCGTAAGATCCTGTTCAACGACAGGTCGTATGAGACCGGATGGCGGCAACTTCTTATTGTCCTTGAGCACTGCGTAGGTAGTGCCGCTTTCTGCCTTTTGGACGCTGGAAGCATTATTTACCGAAGTAGGAATTCTCAAGTTCTGGCCGACACGAATTATTGCTTTGGAGTTGAGGTTGTTAGCTCTGATCAGTTCCTGGAGGGAGACCTTGTGGGCCCTGGCGATGGCGCCCGCTGAGTCACCAGAACGGACCTGGTAAAATTTGGAACGTTTCTGCTGGGAACTGAATATCGAGGGTGGTGCGGCACTCAGCATTCTGCTGTTGTTGAAGCGATAGGGCAACTTCAGGACATACCCCTTGGGTATATATTTTGTGCCCTTGAAGACAGGATCGCGCAAGGCCGGATTATATTTCCGTAGTAGTTCCGTATTGATCCCCAGATATTCACAGAGTTTGTCGGCTCGCGTGTAGGCCGGCAATTTTACCGTTACTGCCCTAAACGGTTTCTCCACCACCAGTCCTGAACGTTCAATTTTTTGGGCCGCTTTGACTGCGGCCAGAAATTCCGAGTAGAAGTTACGTGAAGCGAATTTGAAATGCCCCTTTTTGTAGTTCGTGAAAATTCTCTCGTAGCTTCCTTCCTGGTTCAGAGCTCTCTTCATTCCGGCAGGCCCATAGTTGTAAGCGGTCAGTGCCAATGGCCAGGTACCGAGCTGCTGGTAGTTGCGTTTGAGGAACTTGGCGGCTGCCCGGGCAGAGATTATTGGATCTCTACGTTCGTCTATAATGTAGTTTATGGTGAGGAACTCCTTGCCGGTGGTGTGGGTGAACTGCCACATACCGGCTGCTCCAAATTTACTGAAGGCCTTGGGATTGAAGGACGATTCGACATGCGGGAGATAGGCCAGCTCTTCAGGCAGACCGTATTCTCTGAAAATTTTATTCAATTCGTTCATGTAGGCGCCCGATCTCACTACGCCCTCTATAAACCGTTCCTTCAGGCCTGTCTGAGCCCTTATGTTTTCGGCAGCTTGCCGGTACGTTGAGGGTTTTGCTTGGGCAGGAAAAAGGGCGGCAATACGTTTTTCTTCTCTGCTTTGCGGGCGGCGATTTTTTGCCAGTTTCAGCAGAATCGACCTGATGTGACCCTTCACTTGTTTGATTTTTTGTCTATTATGCTTCCGGGCATTAGGAAACCCGTCTTCGAGCAGAGTGACAGTGGCGTAGACCCGGTTGAGATAATGCTGGTCATGGATAATTGAGGTATTTACCGAATAGGTCGAGTATACTTTTTCCCAAAACGCAACGTTAGTGGAAATTACGTTATATTCCGGGAAGATACGCGGGTCAGCCTGGGCCAATGCTGAAGTTGCCCCGACCAGCAGGCTAAAGCAGAGCGCAGAGATCAGTGTACTGAGAATCGAAGCCACTGAGATTTTGGACGGGACTGGAGTCATGAAAAAAAGTGCAGGTCTGACGATTAGAGATGCGGTGCTACGTCCGCGGAGCAGTTTTGTCACACTCCAGTGTAGGATGATTTTTCAACTATCAGCCGGTTTATATACCTTGTTTCCCTACCGAAGAAACAACTCATTAATAGGTGTAAGTAATTGTAATGCAATTTAAAACAATAACAAGGTGAGAATGTGTACACCCCGATAGTGGCAACTCTGGGTTACATCATGTCGGAAGACCGGAAAAAAACCCTTCTTGTTCACCGTAACTCTAGACAAGACGACCCCCATTTCGGCAAATTTAATGGGCTTGGCGGCAAGATGGAAGCTCAGGAAAGTATTCATGACTGCATCTGCAGAGAAATAAAAGAGGAGGCCGGCATCATTTGCGATGAGGTGGTGCTCAGAGGAACAATAAACTGGACCGGATTCGGCCCTGACGGAGAGGACTGGTTCGGATTTATTTACAGGATAGAAAAATTCAGCGGCACACCTTATTCAAAAAACATGGAGGGACGTCTGCTCTGGTATGAAGTGGACAAGCTTCTGAGTCTGCCAATGTGGGAAGGGGATAAATATTTTCTGCCGTTGGTTTTTGATGAGGATCCTAAAATTTTTCATGGTTATATGCCCTAT
>JBPCUV010000029.1:0-4031 GCA_051010975.1 Desulfocapsaceae bacterium | reverse complement strand
AAAACATACGGCGTATCACCTCGATTCCGCCAGGAAGGCGGCCGATAGCATGGATAGCTCCGTAATTCTGGTTGGCGGCGTGCGTGATCTGGAGACAGCTGAATTCATTTTAGCAGACACAAAAGTTGAAGCGATCTCACTGAGTCGGCCGCTGATTCGACAGCCAGATCTCATCAAGAAATGGGAGGAAGGTGATCGTGCACCCGTTAAATGTGTTTCATGCAACGGATGTTTTAACCCCACTGGAACACGATGCTTTTTTTCACTGACCAAAGAAGAAAAAGAGCAGCAAAAACCAATCATGAAAATGATGAGTGCAGGAACCAACTAAAGTTAGAACAAGAGGTATCACAAGTTCAAGCACCATTAACAACAGGGAAGAAAAGCACCTTTTATAACATGGGCTTGAGACTGGATGCGTATGTTTGCATAGGTAGGACAACAGTAACAATTAGTTAAATTACGACCACGCTCTTCACTCAACGCGGGGAGCATGGGTTGGCTTTAAAGTGAAATTTATGGACTTACTAAAAATAACAAAGTTTTGGCGAGGGCTTGATAAAGTCGCCAGCAGTAAAATTGGGGCTCCTATCGTCGAAGCTATGAGAAAACCCACCAATTGGGGGGCAAGTCTGCTGGTATCGACAGACAATGAAAATATCCCTTGGGCGCCATTCAAAAAGCCTTTAAAACAAAGTTGTCTTGCCGTTGTAAGCACTGCAGGATTTTACCTTGAAGGTGATGAACCTTTTGATGTTGATGCCACACATGGAGACGCAAGCTTTCGCACAATTCCTTCAAATTTTGACAGAGAGAAGCTCAAAATCGCACACACCCACTACCCACATGCCCGCGTTAACGATGATATCAATGTACTGTTTCCCATCGATCGTCTCAAAGAACTTGTGCAAGCAGAAGTAATTAGCAGATTATCAGATAATTTTTATAGCTTTGGGTTTGGGATGTACATGACCGAAGAGTTCATTGCTAAGCCAGATGGCAGTGCCCATCAACTTGCCAAAAAGCTTAAAGGAGATGGAGTTGATTATGTGCTGATGGTTCCAGCCTGACCTCTTTGTAATCGGGCCGGTGGTCTGATCAGTCGAGTCCTTGAAGCACATGGTATCTCAACGGTTTCACTTTCTATCAATCGAGATTTTTCAGAAAAAATCTTAGCACCTCGGGCTGCTTTTGTTAATTTTCCGTATGGTGCTTCTTTTGGAGAACCTCACAATCGTCCCCAGCAGATGAATATCTTACGAGACCTGCTGTTACTACTCCAAACGGCAACAGAGCCTGGAACATTAATGGATTTACCTTATAGATGGAGACGTTCAACCTATGAGGAAGTGGATTGGGATTCTTTTATCGCCAGCCATGACGATTGAAGCATTTAGTTTGCCCGATGAATTCTGCCTTTGATCCCATAAAAAACAAAAATAACGGGATCGTTTAAATCATGGTGACTGCTAGGGTTCCGCCGACCATGATGATCGATGGGATTCTTACGATACGCGTCATGGTCCAGTAAGCGACCGTTGCGCCTACGCTCTTACTCAGAAGGACGATAAGACTCTAGAGAATATGGCAATCACTATGCCAAGGCAGGTAGAATGAGCCTTTTACCTTCAAGTATAATTTTTCCAGCCTGCTTGAGCGCGCTCATTGCCCTGGTAATACTGACCCGATGAGCTCCTGTCAGAAAGCCTAAATCTTCATGGGTCAAGGGAAATTGAATCACCACCCCCCGTGAACTGGATGCCCCATGCTCTTTGGCTACATTGCACAGTACCCGGTAGAGCCGTTCTTCAATATTGGTTACCGTCAGATTGCCCACCCGGCTGGTCAGCCATGAAATTCTCTCACTCAGATTTTTTATCACCTGAAGACCGATATTGGGATTTCTTAGAATAAGCTGTTCAAACTGTTCTTTATTGAACCCGCAAGTCAATGTATCCTGCAGGCACACAGCACTTACCGGATACTGACCATCTTCTGAAAAGATGTTTTCACCTACAAAATCGCCATCTTTTCGAATATCTAAAGTCAGTTCATTGCCATCTTCAAATACTTTTACCAGTTTGATGCGCCCTGCCTTTATCAGAAACAGTTCATCGGCCGGATCAGACTGCATGAACAACTGCTCTCCTTTGGCCAATTTTTTTCGTTTCGCTTCTTTGACTAATTCCACTACGTCGGACTGGGCAAGATTATCAAACATCCACAACTGCCCGAGACAGGTGGAGGATAATTCCATATCCGGACCGGCTATTTCTCTACAGAGACACCCCATAAAACATCCCTCCTATGGCCATGGTAGAATCAAGACTAAAATAATCTGGACTAAGCATTAAAACGATATTGTTGATTCATTGGTACAATCAGGGCTCTTGTGGTGGCCAGCATATCTTGTTCTCTATAATGTAGACAGCTCTTTCTCACCTCATTGAGAAGTTGGGCAGCGTGGGTTTCTCCCCAAAACCAATCCATAATTGTTGAACTGGCGGTTGCTTGAGCTGGTTGAGCGGCTCGTCCCTTGAGATAACAGCTTCGGAGATCTTCCAATGCCAAGCAGAGAATTTCTGAAAGCAGATTTCCTTCCACTGTAGGCCCCTCAATTTTTCCCGAAATGAGATTGAAAAACAGATCACTAATCTCATCCGGCGTGAGACCACTAACTCCACTAGCGGAATCGTTTCCTTGTTCACCCACGCTATTTTGCCATGATTGCATTCCTTCGTATTCCCGTTTGAAGTTCATGACTAATTCATCATAGTCAGTCGGCCCACCAGCATTTTGTCTTGTCATCTCAGCTTTAACGTCCATTGTCTTTTCCTTTTGATGAGGAGCCCTGACGATCCAGTAGGCACTGTGCGCACTCGGCATTATCAGCATTCCCAGGGCTCAATTTAGGTTTTCACTATATCCAGCCAGGCCAAAGTCTTCTGTAGCATCCGCTACAAAACAGAATTATCTATGAATTACTTGGTAGTTATTGATGTTAATGTTCAACTATTTCAGTCAATACTTCTTTGTAGACGTCAACCGGCTGTGCACCAGTAAGCACGCTGGAGTTGTTGAAAATCATCGTAGGTACTGCTGATATGCCTAAACTATGCAAATATGCTTCTTGAGCTTGAACTTGATTACGGAATGTATCATCATCTAATCTCGCCAGTGCTTTACTCTCATTTAAGCCAACGTGTTGTATTTCCTGAGTTAGGATCTGCCTGTCAGAGACATCTTTGTGCTCACTGAAAAACGCCTCAAATAGACGCATTTTCAGCTCGGTCTGTTTGTTAGACTCTTTTGCGTACTCGAGCAATATGTGTAGATCTCTCGTGTTGACCATTTTAAAACCATCAAAATAGTCAAACTTAAACCCAAGCTCTGCACCAAGCTCAGTCATCTGAGCCAGGGTACGGATACATTCATCCTGAGTAGTTCCATATTTCCTGCCTATATGAGCATGCACCTCTTCGCCTTCTGGTGGCATATCAGGATTGAGTTCAAAAGGATGCCATTCAACCTCAATCCTGTCCTCCAACCCCATTCCGGTGATGGCTTGTGCTACACGTTTGTAGCCAATGATGCACCAGGGACAAACGACATCTGAAACGATGTCCAGTTTGATTTTATCTGTCATGGGAAATAGCCTTTTTTAAAGTCGGTCTATAAACATTTCAGTTCGCAAGAGACTGCAGCACTTTTACGACCTCTGTCGGTTCTGCACGAATGGTATAATCGGCTTCAACCACAGCATAGACGATGGTACCGTCGGCATCAACCACATAGGTTGCAGCCAGAGGTACGTCGAATTGTCCTTTCCCATTATGTTTCTCGAGATCGATTCCAAAACCTTCATAGATCGGACGGACCTCATCCGCAACGGTGAAGACGACACCGATCTCCCGGGCATAATCGGAGTTCTTATCGGTCAGGACTTCAAACTCGAGAGCATGTCTTTCAGAAGTTGTCAGGGATTCATCAGGCAGTTCCGGGGTGATTGCAACAAGCGTTGCCCCCGCCGC
>JBPCUV010000028.1:0-4291 GCA_051010975.1 Desulfocapsaceae bacterium | reverse complement strand
AATGCAGGTCCTTTAGGAGTCGAACAGGGTCGCCCGAAAAAGTCGACGAAGGTCCCCCCTCTTTTTTGATTTTGATCGATCAGCATGCCAACTGCGCCATTTTCACGTAGAATCTTAAGAACTGCCTTGGTCGATGATCTCTTGGGAATCATCTGACCGCCGGTTGCCTCTCTATGTTCATTAATCTTCTCGTCAAGGTACTTATTTGATATCTTTGCCACCACCACGCCAAAACGATAGCCGTTAGCGGATAAGGCACTGCTGGAATACTCCCAATTACCAAAATGTCCTCCCACGATGATTACTCCACGCTTTCTTTTAAGGGCCTGGATCAACAGCTCTTCGTCGGCCAGGTCGACAATACTCTTGATCTCTTCAGTGGATAGCGTCGGTATCCGGAGATGTTCGAGGAC
Source organism: Desulfocapsaceae bacterium (assembly GCA_051010975.1). GTDB lineage: Bacteria > Desulfobacterota > Desulfobulbia > Desulfobulbales > Desulfocapsaceae > JABDQA01. The sequence goes on along the minus strand of JBPCUV010000028.1, from coordinate 3,878 downwards.
GTTCATACCCAGGTTCTGGTAGGTACCTCGGGCTATTTTCTTGATCTCTTGAACCGACTTTTCGGGAAAGGCCTGCGTGAGATGTGTGAAGACGATGGCCTTGCGGACGGGGACGACATAATAGATGAAATCACCAACGAGGCGGCCCAGTGTCAGTATCGAAGCCCTTGGCAGGCCCCGGATGAGAAAACCGATGCCTATCAGAAACTGATACTCTATGTAGTGTCGCACTCGCTTCAACGCTTGAAGATATGACATTCGAGATTAGGATACGGGCTGCATCCAGGGTATATCACCGGGATTATGCAGGCAGGATGAGTACCAGGCACGGACCTGCACATCTGCTGCTAACCTCACATTATTAATAAAGCTCTATTGAAGAGGACAACCTAGTCTAATTAACTCATATTTCCCAGCCCCAGTTTTCCACAGACTGCATGTTTTTCTCCATTTCACACAAGGTTCTGTAGCGTGGTATATATTTTTTAGTGGGTCCCTGGCGATACTGGCTTGTTCGTTTTGTCAATAAATGTACCTGTGGGAATTAAGATCTGTACCAGATCGGCGATGTGTAGGCGCGTTCCTGCGTTGTCATTGGAATCTCGTCCGACATTAATGAAAAAAAGGAAAAAAGCAGATAGGTTGTTGTAAAATGTTGCAGTCAGATTGGATTTCTGGGAAAAGTTAGCTGTTCTTACAAAGCGTTAACCTATCACTTATCACTCAATTCGCCTCGACCTGCCGCCGATGGCTGAGAATATGATCGCCCGGGGTAACTTTTGCTTCCTTTTGAATACGTAACGAATAAGTTCCTGTTTTTTTTGGTGAAAAAACCATAGGGTGTTTGACCCTGTATCAGCCGGAGGAATTGAAATAATGTCCAGCCGTTTATTTATCCTTTTCACCCTGTCCGCCTTACTTACAGGGTGTGCCTATTTCAGAAGTGGTTCAGAAGGCACGGATACTTCGGGATATTCGCTCAGCCAGGTCCAGGCCGACATGCGACCCATCGACTTGAACCAACCGTACCAACCGACTGAAAACATAGACGCTTATTTTAATTTCTATGACCTGAACTTCACGAATGTGCAACACTGGTTCGGCACGGTTAAATCAGAAGGATCAACCTTGGCAGCCCATGCATTCATGCCCGAAAATCCTCGCGGAACGTTGTTTCTGATTCACGGATATTTTGATCACACCGGCACGCTGTCAAAACTGATTGCGGAAAGCCTGAACCAGGGCTATGCCGTAGTTACATGGGACTTACCGGGTCACGGCCTATCGTCCGGGGACCGCACAGATACTGGACAGTTTCATCTCTGTGCAGAGCAATTTTTTGATATTGTGGAGCGGTCCAATCAGAAGCTCCCCCACCCTATGCATGTCATCGCGCACAGCACCGGTTGCTCTATTGCAATAGAATATCTGCATAATCCCGATCCTTATGTTTTTGAGCGCATGGTCTTCCTGGCTCCGCTGATTCGGCATACCTACTGGGGCTTGGGAAAATTTGGCTATGTTATTTCCAAACCCTTTATCAATCAGGTCCGTCGTCGTGACAAAAAGAATTCAAACGATGAAGCCTATTTGGCTTTTGTGAAAAAGGACCCGCTGCATAATTCCACCCTGTCCTACGACTACCTTGGTGATCTGTATCAATGGGAAAAGAAGCTCAGGAACGCTCCGGTCTGGTCCGGTTCAATCTGCGTTATTCAGGGAGATAAAGATTCCATTGTGAAGTGGAAATATAATCTCCCGTTTATGGAAACCAAGGTGGAGAATTTGGAGGTTCACATTATTCCCGGCGCAAAACATCAGCTGGCGAACGAAATAGAAGCCTATCGAACCCAGACATTCGACCAGATCTTCCAATATTTGGAAAAGCCATAATCTATTTCTCCGGCGATTAAATATTGAGAATACGATGAGACGGATTATTTGCCACAAATAGGCACAAAGATCTTCCGGAAAGAGTCTCTGTATAAAACGTATCAGGCTAACATAATTCCTCTTTATACATAATTCTCCTCATGCCAATTCCTCACAACATTTCAGAAATCTGAATTATATCTGATCCATGAACACCTTAACCTCAGATGTAAAAGGGAACACCTGAGGTTGTTCCTGATATGTCTAACTGCGACGATATCTAGACTGATACGAGGTTTCCAGTACTCACCTGTTGCGTTAAAGCCTGGTCCAATGAATTTGATAAGCTGGAATTGTCTTAACACCGCAAACATTTAGTGACTATTAACCTAGCACTGGATTCATTAACAACCGTTTGATACAATCGGCTTTGCATTAAACTCTGGAAACAGGCATTAATTTACTATCAGCAGAGCAGCTAGACTCGATAATGCCCGAGCTGGCGGGGAACCCGTGTTGATACATCGCTTCCCAGGTGGCTCTGCGCCATGAGTAAAAATGGTTAAGAGTTGTAATCAGGATTAGATATGTCACCAAAATGTGCTTTTTTAACGTTGGAAGACCGTGCCGATTTTTGCATCTATGACCATCTACTGTTTGAACCCCTGGAAAAGCTGGGCTGGTCGGTTGAGGAGGTTCCGTGGAATCACCCAAATATCGACTGGGAACGATTTGATGCAGTGGTAATTCGATCCACGTGGGACTATCAGAATGCCCCCGGGGAGTTTCTCTCAACTTTGGCGGAAATTGAAAGCGTAACCAGTCTATACAACCCGGTGGACATCTGTCGCTGGAATCTCAACAAGCGCTACCTTCTCGATTTGCAGACCAAAGGTGTTCAAATCGTTCCGACTCACTGGCTGAAACGGTTAAAGCAACGTTCGATTGAATCAATTTTTCAAAATTCAACCGCGGAGCGCCTTGTTGCCAAGCCATTGGTCGGAGCCAACGCCGATGATACTTTCGTGCTTGAATCGAAAGATTCAGCATCTTGGAATGAGGCTATCTGCGCTTTTTCGGATCGCGAAGCCATGGTGCAGCCATTCATTGATTCGATCGAAGTAGAAGGGGAATACTCACTTTTTTACTTTGGCGGCCATTATAGCCACGCAATAGTAAAACGTCCTGCCGATGGTGACTTTCGCGTCCAGGAAGAGCATGGAGGAATAATTCGTCCGGTAAATCCAGCTGAAGACCTTGTTCATAGCGGCAACCAGGCAATTGAGGCGATTGAAAAAACTCTCTTATACGCGAGGGTGGATCTTGTAAGGTTGAAATCTGGTCAACCCGCACTAATAGAAATGGAATTGATCGAGCCTTCGCTATATTTTGAGCAGGACCCCAAGTCCGCTGAGATGTTTGCCGCTCAATTTGAGCGTATGACAGGCAGTTAAACTTACGCCTGACGCATCACAATCTGTTTCACCTGACTCGTTGAAGATCAAGAAAGTAAAGATCTTCATCTACCTGGCATGATAAATGGGGGAAGCTCAGTAAATTCCATCTCACAACGAGGAGATGTTCCATCAAACCTGCCTATACCATACCGACATGCTCTGAATGCTACCGGATATCTGTGTGTTATTGATCAACAGCCCAGAGTAAATATATCCGCATTTCCAAAACACGGCGTTCATTCCATAAGATGATGCCCTTGCAATGGTGTACGCAGTTTTGATGTGAGAACTCTCAGTTATCGTACCCATATGTCTGAGCAGGCTTTCCGCAATGCCTTTCCCACGCCACTCCGGAAGTGTAGCGAAATCAGTCATTTCAGCAGACTGAGCATGGTGATCTGTTTCGATTGCTGCTGCGGCTATAATACTGTCTTCGGCACGAATACCGTAGTACGTCACGTTTTCAGTCATCATTCGTGACAAATATGATGGGTCGGAAATGGGAAAAGGATAGCTAGGAAAAACCTGTCGGTAGAGCAGGCTCAACTC
>JBPCUV010000027.1:0-7896 GCA_051010975.1 Desulfocapsaceae bacterium | reverse complement strand
CATCATTGTCGTTCATTGTTTTTCTGCCTCGATTACGGTTTGTCTGATGAAGCCTACACCCTGGCACAACCCTTCGTCAACGTCATCTCTGTTTTTGGCCACCGACACCACGCGGGCCAGAAAAGTGCCCGGCATAACCAGGAAATTGGTGCCAGGGTGCTCAAGTATGACAAAATCCTTTATCAGTTCACCATTGGCAACTTTTCTGAAGGTTTCCCGTTCGTAAGGATTCTGGGGGATGTAACCGGTAGTCAGTTTCTCGGCCTCAATTTTGTAATTATAAGTACCCCAATGAATATTTCGAATATTGCCGTTCATCTCCATGACGTGCGGGGGAAAACGATTTTCTGTCACCGCATAATATTCGAGCTCCGGCAGCATGGGCGAGCCTTCGGGGAGAGACTGCTCCAGGGTGAAGCAGAACTCCAGGGTGGTCCCCTGTTTTCTGGCGTTGATCTCCAGAAAAAATATATTGCCGTCGTTGTCGATCAGATAATCGCAACCGAAGATGCCGCGGTAGCCTTTCCGGCCGAGCATCTTGCCGACCGCAATGGTGTACTCGTGGAGTTTTTTACGCTGCTCGGCGTTGACTGTTGAAGGAAATTTGGAACCGATGAAACGGTTACCGTCGACAATGACCTGATCGGCCACTCCGGCGATATACACTTCGTCTTCGTTGGCGACGACGGCCAGCACAGTCGGGTCGAGCTGATGCGGAATGAAACGGGAGATCAGGTAGACATCGTTGGTGTTGCCGAATTTGTGTTCGACCTGGCTCTGATTGAAAGTAACTGCCGAGTTGATCCCGGCGGCTGAATAGGCGCCGCTGACAAAGATACCGTCAGTCCAGTTTTCTCTGAGGTCGGAAGTGATCCTGAGCAGGCACTCCCAGTTCTCGCAGATTTCATGCTCAGCCAGCGGCACGATCCCTTCCAGCGCCTTGTACTGAGCAATCTTGTTGTTGAATTGCCTGGCCAGATATTTGTCAGGCCCCAGTATCGACACCCGGTCAATCTTGTCCAGAGTCATTTCCAGGACACTTTCATAAAGATTTATGTAGAGCTGATTCTGCCGTTCGAGAATTCTGTCGATCAACTCCCGGATTATCCGGGAGTTGGACACCGCACTCATAAATTGGGCGGTATCGATTCTCCAGCTTTGGCGAGGCTCTTTGCCATTTTGCACGAAGCTGTGGTCGGAGATCAGTTCTTCATTCCCGAAAGGATTGATGACGATGATGTTGGCATAGTTGTACTGAATGCAGACATCTGGAATGATCGAGATGAACCGTATCTGTCGCTTGGGGATCCGGTGAGCCAGGGCCTCCTGAACAAAATAGTTGAGGCTATAGGTTTTCAGTTCACCCACATAGAGAAAGTAGTAGAAATCGGGGTTGTAGGTGAAGTTGGTAAATAGTATCTCGTCGTCTTCCAGTACCATGTCCTTATGTTCCTTACCTGTTTAATCTCTCACTAGAACCATAGAAAGAAAAAAGGCACTGATCGAGGCCCGCAGCTGCGGCCGGATCGATGCCTTGCAACCTCCCTGTGAGTGGCTCCCCCCGTCGAGCGGGACTGTTCGTCAGAAACGGCTCTTCGAGGAACGCACCTAGTTTCTGCCGAAAATCAGGTTACCGGCCCAGGGTTTACATCAAGTCCGCATCCCGCCGCCTGTCTGCAAGACGCGGGATTGCTGAACTGGTCAAATTAGGCTCTCATTACCTCCAAGATCTGTCTTTGTCAAGCAAATGGTTACCCCTTGCAGAAGTTTAAGAATTTTTTGCAGAACATGTCAAAATGATTATGGTTTTATTTGTTGAGCGGTCTCCTCTAATCAGCGCTCTTTGGCGGGAAATGGCTTGACTTATGGGGTAAATTTTGTGATTTATATTTACACCTTAGTGCTTTTCCGGTGGAGGCGTGGAGATCTCAATTGGAAACAGGTGAAGGCCTCGGTGCCGTTCACTGCGGCATTTCGTCTTTCAACCACTATTTTTTCAAACGGGTTAAATGGTCACTGTCATTGGTGGCCGACCAGTATCTCTTGGGTAGGACTTATTTAAGAGATAGTCTTTTAAATCAAACAGGAGGGAGTATGAGTATGAAAAGAAAATCATCATTATTGGCGGCCCTGACCCTGGGCTTTGTAATGGCGTTCAGTTCTGCGGCAGTCAGTGAAACCACCTTTGTGACCATCGGGACCGGCGGTGTAACCGGTGTTTATTATCCGACCGGTGGCGCCATTGCCCGTCTCGTCAACAAGGGCAAGAAAGAGCATGGTATTCGCGCTTCTGTCGAGAGTACCGGTGGGTCAACCTACAATCTAAATGCCATCGCTTCAGGCGAGCTGGAAATGGGTGTTGCCCAGTCAGACTGGCAGTATCACGCCTGGAACGGCACCTCAAAATTCAAGGAGAAAGGACCGAACAAAGATCTTCGGGCCGTATTCTCGGTACATCCTGAGCCTTTTACCGTCGTTGCCCGGGCTGACTCCGGCATTAAGAATTTCCAAGACCTCAAGGGCAAGCGCGTAAACATCGGTAACCCGGGATCAGGACAGCGTGGAACCATGGAAGTGGTTATGGAGAAAATGGGCTGGACCAAAGATGACTTCAAACTGGCCTCCGAGCTTAAGTCCGCTGAGCAGTCAAAAGCTCTGTGTGACAATAAGATCGATGCAATCGTCTTTACCGTCGGCCATCCCAGCGGCTCGATCAAGGAAGCTACCACCTCCTGTGACTCGGTACTGGTGAACGTCGAGGGTCCGGAGATCGACGCTCTGGTAAGTGACAACGATTACTACAGGACAGCAACCATCCCTGCCGGAATGTATCGCGGCAACGATATGGATGCCATGACTTTTGGTGTCGGTGCTACCTTTGTAAGCTCAGCCAAAGTTCCTGAGAACGTTATCTATGTCGTAGTTAAGTCGGTTTTCGAGAATTTCGACGATTTCAAAAAACTGCATCCTGCTTTTGCCAACTTGAAGAAAGAGGAAATGGTAAAAGACGGTCTTTCAGCTCCGCTGCATGACGGTGCTGCCAAGTATTATAAAGAAGCCGGCCTGATCAAATAGTTCGGGGCCGTTCATCTACAGGTTGTGCACGCTCGTCACAAAGTGTGCACAACCTTTTCTTTTTTTGTCCGGCCGGATACGACCGGAAAGGGGGCTTTAACGAGTTTATTTATGCCGAGCCTGGATTGCGGCAGATGACTCACTGCACTTAAATCGCCCCACAGGAATTCTCATGGTGATTGTTGTAACGTAGCTCACTTCACTGAACAATCGTTTGCCAGTTATGGAGAACAGGAGTCGATCATGACCAAGCCCACCGAAAAGGCCCATAGCAGCGATAACGTGCATGATATGATTGCCGAGGTCGATACCGGGGCTCGCAATCCCAAAGGCGCGATTCCTAAAAAGGTGCTTTTTTATGTACCGCTCATCTGGACGCTGTTTCAGTTGTGGTACGCCTCACCACTCCCGTATCTGTTCAATTTGTTTGTGCTCAATTCGACCGAGGCCAGAGCGATCCACCTTGCCTTTGCGATGTTTCTTGCCTACACGGCTTTTCCTACCTTCAAAACTTCACCCAAGAGCTATATTCCGATCCAGGACTGGGTGCTGGCGCTGGTAGCTTCGCTGAGCTCGGCCTATATTTATCTCTTCTACGAAGGTCTCTCAGAACGGCCCGGAGATCCGACCAACCTTGATCTGGTAGTCGCCGTGATCGGTCTGATCCTGCTGCTGGAGGCGACCAGAAGAGCGCTGGGACCACCGCTGATGGTGGTTGCCTCGATTTTTATTCTCTACACCTTTGCCGGACCACATATGCCGGAAGTTATCGCCCACAAGGGTGCCAGCCTGGTCAAGGGGATGACCCACTACTGGCTGACCACCGAAGGTGTGTTCGGCGTCGCGCTGGGTGTTTCCACCGGCATGGTGTTTATGTTCGTGCTCTTCGGCTCGTTGTTGGAGTCGGCCGGGGCGGGCAACTACTTCATCAGAACTGCTTTCGCCGGTCTTGGCCATATGCGCGGCGGTCCCGCTAAAGCTGCGGTGGTGTCATCGGCAATGACCGGGCTGGTATCAGGGTCGTCGATTGCCAACGTGGTCACCACCGGAACCTTTACCATACCGCTGATGAAAAAAGTCGGGTTTACCCCGGAAAAGGCCGGGGCGGTAGAGGTGGCCTCATCGACCAACGGTCAGCTTACGCCGCCGGTTATGGGGGCGGCCGCATTCCTGATGGTTGAATATGTCGGCATCTCTTATATCGAGGTCATCAAGCACGCCTTTCTGCCGGCCATCATTTCCTACATCGCCCTGGTTTACATCGTTCATCTCGAAGCCTGCAAAATGGGACTCGAAGGGATGGCCAGGCGCCAGAGCAGAACTTTGGCTCAGAGCCTGCTCTCCTTTGTCGGGACCATTGTCTTTTTAATCGTTATCGGTGCGGCCACTTATTACGGGCTTGGCTGGATCAAGGCGGTGGCCGGTGCTGCAACCATCTATATCGTGTGCGTTCTGCTCTTTGTTGCCTACCTGGCACTGCTCAGTGTAGCCTGCCGGGTTCCCGAACTGGAACTGACCACAGAAATTACCGAGCTGCCGCCGCTGGGGCCGACTGCCCAGGCCGGTTATTACTTTCTGCTGCCTATCGTGGTGCTGATGTGGTGCCTGACGGTTGAACGATTATCACCTTCTCTGTCAGCTTTCTGGGCGACGGTATTGATGATTTTCATTGTTTTGACTCAGCGGCCATTGAAGGGTTTGATGCGGAAAGTGAGTGGCGACGAATTCAGCATCAAAAGAGGCTGGCAGGATCTCATAGACGGAATGGTCTCCGGGGCCAAGAACATGATTGGCATCGGTGTCGCCACGGCGGCAGCGGGTATCGTTGTCGGAACCGTGACGCTCACCGGCATTGGCCTGGTAATGACCGAATTCGTAGAATTCATCTCTGGAGGCAATCTGGTTCTGATTCTACTGTTCACCGCCGCTATCAGTCTTCTGCTAGGAATGGGGTTGCCGACCACGGCCAACTACATCGTTGTCTCCACCTTGATGGCACCGGTCATTGTCAGCCTCGGGGCCCAGAACGGCCTGATTGTACCGCTGATTGCCGTACACCTCTTTGTCTTCTACTTCGGTATCCTGGCTGATGATACCCCGCCGGTGGGGCTGGCTGCCTTTGCGGCAGCAGGGATATCGGGGGGTGACCCGATTCGAACCGGTATCCAGGGATTCACCTACGACATCAGAACGGCGATTCTCCCGTTTCTCTTTATTTTCAACACCGAACTGTTGATGATCGGGGTCAGGAATCCGCTGCACCTTATCATCGTTATTATCACCGCGATTATCGCCATGCTTGTTTTCGCTGCCGCCACTCAGGGCTACTGGATGACCAGGAACAAAATCTGGGAGACCGCGGCACTTCTGCTGGTGGCCTTTACCCTGTTCAGACCTGGATTTTTCTGGAATGAAGTTTATCCGGAGCTCAACGAGGAGCCGGCTGACAGCCTTGTTCAGTTGGTCGAGGAGATGGAACCTGGATCGCAGTTGCGAATGACGCTCAAAGGTGAAAAACTCGACGGAACCGAATTCACCATGGCGGTGATGCTGCCGGTCGGTGATGAACCAACCGGGGCGGAACGGATTCAGGCAATTGGCTTTGAGACGCGGGAAGAAGAAGGCAAAATAGTTATCGACAACGTGATGTTTGCCAGTTCTGCGGAGAAGGCCAGGATTGATTTCGATCAGGAAGTGCTCAATGTCCAGGTGCCAAATCCGAGGCCTCCGAAACAATTGATGTTCATACCGGCCCTGATGCTTCTCGTTCTCGTCTGGTTCCTGCAGAAAGGCAGGATCAAAAAACAACAGACAGCCGTCGCCTGACGATAAGGCAGGATAAATATGATTTGTTGCTAGGAGATATTAAGGAGAATAGGATGATAACCAAAATAATGGTTCCCGTAGCCTTTTCAAAGTATAGCCTGGGCATTCTCGATTTTGCCGCAGATCTTGCCAAGCCTTTGGGTGCCGAGCTTCTGGTGGTCAATGTCATCAGCGACAGGGACCTGGAAGCAGTTAATAAAATCACCGAATTCGGTTACAAGGTCGACAGCGACAAGTACCTTGAGACCATCAAGAAGGAACGGCGCGATTCGATTACGGCCATGGCCGATCACTTGACCCTGCCGGATAATAAGGTTTCCTTTACCTTTCTTATCGGTGATCCAACCTCAGAGCTGCTGCGTTTCGTGGTTGAATCAGAAATTGATCTGGTGGTGATGGGAATCAAATCGAGAGATCTCAAGCACATGTTCGCCGGATCGGTGGCTGAGCGGATGTTCAGAAGATGCCCGGTACCGGTTCTTTCCTATCGCGGAGACGATATCGCTGAACGATTACGGAAAAGGGTGTTCAGGCAAATTGTTGATCATTGATCAGCGGTGATCATTGCAGAAGTGGTAAAAAAGGAGAGGCTCTGCCTCTCCTTTTTTGTGTGTAGAATAGGAATCTGGATGACCAAGGTACTTATGGTTGCTTATCATAGAGGTGTAACGTGTCGGATGAAATTTATCTAATTGACGGCAGTGCCTTCATTTACCGGGCCTTTCACGCCGTTGCACCGTTGACCAACGCGGAAGGGTTCCAGACCAATGCGGTATTTGGTTTCGTCAGTATGCTCAATAAACTGATGAAGGACAAAGACCCCTCCCATCTGGCTGTCGCCTTCGACAGCAGGGGCAAAGTGTTCAGACATCAGATGTTTCCCGACTACAAGGCCAACCGGCCGCCGATGCCAGATGAGCTGGCGGCCCAGTTGCCATTTATAAAAGAAGTGGTGCAGGCCATGGGTCTGGTAAGTTTTGAACAGGCTGGGATCGAGGCCGATGACATCATCGGCACCGCTGCTCTGGCTCTGGGCAGCAAGGGAAAGAGGGTGGTCATCGTTTCCGGGGACAAGGATCTGCTGCAGCTGGTGGATGAAAAAATCACCATGTGGGACCCGATGAATGATCGGGTGATGGATCCTGCCGGGGTGGAAAAAAAATATCAAGTAGGTCCCGACCGGCTGCTTGACTGCTTCGCGCTGATGGGCGATAGCTCCGACAACGTGCCCGGTGTGCCTGGTATCGGTCCTAAAACCGCTTCAAAACTGATCGTCGAGCACGGCTCCCTGGATGGTCTCTATGAACAGGTTGACAGCCTGAAGAAATCGAAGATGAAGGAGCGGCTGATAGAAAACAGGGAAGCGGCTTTCTTGTCCAGAGATCTCATCCGGCTCAAAACAGATGTGGAGATGGCGTTGTCTCCCGATCTCTACACTGTGGGTGAAAGAGATGATGAGGCGCTCAGAAAGATCTATACCGAGCTCGGTTTCACCTCGCTGCTCAAGGAGCTGGACGGCAGCGCCCGACCAATTCCGACAGACAATTTTACCATCGTTACCGACCGGGATGAGCTGAAGAAGATGCTGGCGGAGCTGTCCAACGCGCAGCTTCTGGTGGTAGACACGGAAACGACCTCACTGCAGAGCAGAAGTGCCGATGTGGTCGGGATATCACTCAACGGCGGCAGCGAATCCTGCTGGTATATTCCTGTGGGCCATCTCGACCAGGATGGCAGGCTGGTTGAATCCCAGCTGCCGGCGGATCTGGTCAGGCAGGAGCTTTCCGCGCTGCTTGAATCAAAGACACTGCCCAAGCTGGCCCACAATCTCAAATATGATTTATCGGTGCTCAGACACGGTTTTGGTGTTGAGCTTAAAGGTCCGCTGCTGGACACCATGATTGCCGCCTATCTGGCGGAACCCTCACGACGATCGTTCAAACTCGATGATCTCTGTCTCGAACTGGGTCTCAAGCTGACCTCATACAAGGATGT
>JBPCUV010000026.1:0-5036 GCA_051010975.1 Desulfocapsaceae bacterium | reverse complement strand
AGTACGCCCCATATATCGATTACAAATGCATCATAATGATCTTTTATATCCGATATACTGGCTAGGAATTTCATTATTAAAGGGCTGAGGTTCAGAAGATGATAGCGACTAGGTGATCCTGGCCCTGGCTTTGATTGACAGATATTCGCTGAGGATCACCACTCCAAAGATTGAAACCAAAATAACCGACACCTCATGCCAGGCAAATAAATTGATTGAAGAATAGAGTACGATGCCGATGCCACCGGCGCCAACGAACCCGAGTACGGTAGATTCCCGGATATTGATATCCCAGCGATAAATGATCGTTCCAAGAATGATCGGCATCACCTGAGGAAGCACCCCTATTAAAAGAATCTGTAATTTCGAAGCACCAGTCGCCTCGATGGCTTCAACCGCTCCGACATCGATTTCTTCTATAGCCTCAGCAATGAGCTTGCCCACAAATCCGATGGAGCGCGCTGCGACTGAGAAGATTCCAGCGACCGGTCCCGGACCGAAAATGGCAACGAACAGCAACCCCCAGACGACGGTATTGACCGACCTCGAAGTAACCAGAATAAATCTCCCAATAAACCAGGTGGTCTTGTTGAAGGTGGTGTTTCGGGCCGAAAGAATAGCCACGGGGAAGGCCAGAAAAACAGTAAAGACGGTGCCTAAAGTCGCTATGTGCAAGGTCTCCACAAGGGGCTGAATGATGTCGAGGAAAAAGGGCCAATACGGAGGTATCATCCGGGTCAACAGGTCTGCTGCCTGAACGTGAGCGTCCAGGAAATAGAACCAGGGAATATCGAGATTGCTGACCGACCAAACCGCTATAAAAACGATGCCGGCATACCAGATATAGCGTACGAGCGTCTCCGCGGGGGTAAAGCGCTTCCAGATCTGCGGATATTTCTCCTGAAAATCAGTTTGGCTCATCTCAGTTTCGCTCGTATCCAGTTGCTAAAAAATTCCCCCAGAAATACCAGCGACACAATGGTCATTAAAATGGCGAGACTGAAGCCATAATCATAGCGGGAGAAGCTGGCGGCCAGGGTTTGTCCGATTCCTCCGGCACCAACAATGCCGACCACAGTGGAATGCCTGATGTTGGCATCGAGTCGGTAGATTGATACTCCAATATAGCGCGGCAGGACAGGGGGGAGGACCGCATAGAGAAGAAGCTTGGGAAAGCTGGCACCGGTGGCCTTGATGGCCTCCAGTTTGCCCGGCCTCATGTTCTCGATATCTTCGGCGACCATCTTGCCTATGAAACTGAAGCTGTCCACGATCAGGGTCAACACACCGGCCAGAGGTCCAAATCCAAAAATTTTCACAAAGAATATCGCGATGATAATCGAGTGAAAAGTTCTGCTGATTCCGAGAAAGGCCCGCCCCGCGTAATAGATCGGTTTGGGAACCAGATTGTTGGCTGCGCAGAGACCCACCGGTATGGCGATGATCATACCGAAGAAACTTGCGGCAAGGGCCATCTGGACGCTCTCAAGCACCCCGCGCACCAGGAGTTCCCAGCGGCTGAAATTTGGTGGAAACATCCGTTGGAATATATCGATCGCCCGAGGAATTCCCTTTAACGTTCTCTGCCAATCAACTTCCAGGCTCAGGAAGGAAAGAATAAAATAGCCGATTACACCAAGGATAACGCCGTAGCGAACGTAGGGGTTGCTGAAAAAACGCGGAGGCTGCCAGGTCGTTGGATAACTCATCCTGCTGAAGATTCCTTATCGATACTGGCGAGAAGAGTCCCTTCACCATTGGGATCACCATCATCTTTTTTGATGGTAGCACTCCAGTCCTCTTCGCCGTAGATCTCTGTCAACACCTGGTCAGAGACTTCCGCGGATGTGCCATCAAAAGCAACCCTGCCGTGGGCAAGTCCAATAATTCGATCGGCAAAGGATCTCGCCAGGGCAACATCGTGAATATTGATCAATGCCGGAGTCCCCCGTTCCGACGCCAGCTCAACGATAAGCCTCATGATCTGCCTTGATGTTTTGGGGTCCAAGCTCGCGGTCGGCTCATCGACCAGCAAAAGATCCGGCCGCTGCATCAGAGCCCGGGCAATGCCGACACGCTGCCGCTGCCCTCCAGACAGGGCATCAGCTCTGGAGTTGCAATTGTCCGTCAAGCCCACCCGATCAAGCAATTCATAGGCGGCAGAAATGTCTTCTGGACCATACTTTCTTCGATAGGCCTGCAAAAAGCTGACATAGCCGAGACGGCCAGAGAGTACGTTCTCCATGACTGTCAAACGATCAACCAGATTATATTCCTGGAAGATCATACCCATCCGCCGCCGGGCTTTTCGCAAACCGGTTTTTCCGAGGGTAGTGATTTCAACTTCATTGAGTTTCACGCTGCCCGTTGTCGGCTCGATCAGCCTGTTGATACAGCGTATCAAGGTGGATTTTCCGGCTCCTGAAGAGCCGATGATCATTACGACCTGAGGCTCCAATATCTCCAGGTTAATTTCTTCCAGGGCGGTAACTCCACCTGGGTATGTCTTCGAAAGACCCTTGATTATGAACATACTCTACCTAGTTTCGGCGGACTTGGAGCGTATCTGACCGGAAATGAATCAGAACCTCACAATGGACAACCTGTCATCCCTTATAAAAGGACTCTGCTCATAAAGGTGGACAACCCCTTCTATTGCAGTGCACCTGAGGATGACAGGTACAGGTTATATCAATACTATGGATTATTTCTTCTTTTTCTTTGACTTCTTGACTTTGAGTGCACTCAGGGCTTCCTGGCTGTAAACCGTGTCGTTTTCTTTCTGGATGATGCGAATTGGCTTCCATTCGTTCTCGAAGGTAATCGCACAGAATTTATCCGCCTGCTTACCAAATTCCTCTTCCAGGCCGGTTCCTTTCCAGTCAAAACTCAGGAAAGCATCTTTAATTTGCTCCTGAAGTTCCGGCTTCAGGTTGTAGGCGTATCCATAAGAGGTTGTTGGAAACGGGTCCGACTCCCAGATAATCCTGAGATCATCTTTGTTGACCACGCCTTTGGTGACCATTCGGTCAAGGACACTCGAGGCGATTGGTGCAGCCTCGTAATCACCATTTACCACACCCATGATCGAGTTATCATGCTTGCCGGAATAGTTGACCTCATAATCAACGTCGGGGGTTACTCCCATGTCCTTGAACAGAGCCCTGGGAGCCTGGTTTCCCGAGTTTGAAGAGGGAGTCACGTGTGCCACCTTTCTGCCTTTGAGGTCCTTCACCTCTTTGATGTCACTGTCTTGCTGAGTGATAAGCTGAAGTCTGTAACCAAAGGTACCGTCTCCCTTACACATAATCGACATAGGGACGTAGCCGGCGAGATTGACACCAAAGACCGTCGGCCCGGTAGAAATTCCTGCCACATGCAGACGCCCCGAGCGCATGGCCTCCACCTGGGCAGCGTAGGACTCGGCTCCGTACCACTTAACTCGTTTCCCCGTCTTTTCGGAGAGATACTTCATGAATTCGGTAAATACATTCTCATAAACAGTGGGATCTTCGACCGGTGTGTAGGAAAAAATCAGGGTCGAGGGATCCAGCCAATTGGAGGAGTCTTTGGGGGTATCTGCAACGAGATCCCCGTTTTCATCGCAAAACTGGACATCCAGATCCCCGCGATTGCTGCAATCAGCAGCCCAAGATGTCAGCGAATAAAGGAAAACCAAACTCAACACTACTGCAATGGATGATGCCGCTCTACAAAATTGCCTTCCCATAACGAACCTCCTCCTGTTGATTTCCTTTACCTGAACACCCAACGGTACGATTCCCTTGGGTTGACTAAAATAATAAGCTGCTGCAGCTCACTTACCTCGTGAGCAGAGACGAAACAAAAAGAGAACCAGCCTTTTCCCCAAGACAAACCCTATCTTATTTATGGAGGTGTTTCCACAAAATTCCAATTCATTTTCTCATTGATTGAGAATAAATCTGATCAGCTTCTTTAGGTTTATGAGCTGTGTTTAGATCGATGATAAACAGGATCAAGCTTCAGCCGCCCCAACAAAATCGGCTGGAAGGCGTGCAGGAGAAAGGTTAACCTTAATGATGATTTCTCCATATCCTAAACTAATGCCAACCCAGCTTGTTGCAGACTATCCACTAACATCTTGGTGTTGTCTTTCCGGTAGACCATGAGATAAAACTTCTTTCCAGCTCAGGTTGTGGATTTCAGCCATAGTGGTTAGAGGTTTTCCTTAACTATGTCCTAGTATTGAAGATCCAACTCTTCTTTTAAGATCCGCATTAAGGAACTGGCAGGAGGACTGTTGGTGATCATCACCCAAATGCGCCCGGAGAATCAAAAAAGCAGAGGTTGTAGATTTTACTGAGAAACATTTACGAAATTTTCAATTACTTGCATTTCAGCTGAGGATCCGATGAAACTGAAATGGAAATTCTTTATTGTTCTTCTTCTCGCCAGTCTAGTTCCTTTGGCAGTTGTCTCTTTGATCAGTTATAAAACCTCCAAGAAACTTGGGGAGTCCATTTCTACACAAACCAAGCAGGCGCTGTCGGCTACTGTACGAAGAGAAATCGTCTCTGCTACAGAGAATTATGCGATGATTACCGGCAGGTCAAAACTATCTTTTGAACTCGCTCTGCATCTGCTCATCTCAGAAGCTGAAAAAACACTTTCTAAACCTCAGCCTCATACCGGCACTATCTATTTTGCGGAAGATTTCGATAATTCTGCATCAGCGCCTGAAGATTTGGCACCGTCCAGCGATCACATGATGATCAGAGAAGATGGGAAAATTGTGCCCAAATATATCAGTAGAAGCCATCCTAATATTTTTATTCCCTCTACCGTAAATCGTTCCGCCATTGGTGAAGATATTTCACGCTTTGCTGGATTATCCCCTGCGTTAAAGGGTGTTGCCGGGGAATTTGGTGACACGTTATTCTGGATCTACGCTAGTCTGGAAAGTGGCATTCACATCTCCTATCCGGGACATGGAGGTTATCCGACGGATTATGATCCACGGCTACGCCCATGGTACACCCAAGCCAAAGACGTTA
>JBPCUV010000025.1:0-13749 GCA_051010975.1 Desulfocapsaceae bacterium | reverse complement strand
GGTGCAGGTAATGATATGAAATTACCAGGTGGCGTCTCTGGCAATATCTTCTCCTACGCCACCAAATTGTAACCTTATTTTTGTTAGGTTTTAATGGTACAATTCACTAAAGATGAATAAAATATATAATTATTAGAGGGATTAACAGGATGAAATTTCTAAAACTATTATGCATTTCTGTGATATGTTTGATGCCGTTTGGGTGTGCGCAGAAACTTCCAATGCATGATGCCGGATATGGACTGGTTGCCTTACCGTTTAACTTGATAAACAGGACATCTATTGCATTTATACATACTTATGAATGGAGAAGCAGTACTGACGGCAGATTTTCAATTAAAATAGAACGTGGAAGTCAATATAAAGGTGTCGCAGTGTCGGGTCCAATTGCTGCAGGAGAATACACAGTGGATACTATCGTTGTAAGGACACCTCCTCAAAGCAATTTGAGCAGTGCGACAAGTAGAGAGGAAAGTAAAATTGAGGTACCATTTGTTGTCGAAGTACATGACGGTGAAATTGGATTGATTCCATTAGTATTTGAAGCAGAACAAACTTTGAAACATGAAAGTATCTATTTGAATCACAATGTTGTCGAGTTTGATGATGAGCTGGAACGTTTCTACTCTGAGAAACTAAAAAAGAAAGAGAATATAAGTCAATGGAAGATACGACTTCTGTAATTTATAGTCTCCTCGTACAGATGCATCTCTTTGGTCCGTAGAATCTTGTTTCAAAATCCAATCAAAATGATGAGCTAATCTGAGGAATCTATCGTCAGTGTTCAGTCGGGTACTCACTTCTGAGGAAGAGATTGGCACTGGGGTCTATTTATTTAAAGGTGAAATTATGAAGAAGATAAACGTTGGTGTGGTTGGTACGGGCTGGTGTGGCGGGATTAGAGCAAACACCTGCTCCAATAATCCGTTGGTCAATGAACTCCATATTGCTGAGATTAAGCCGGAACGATTGAAGGAAGTGAAAGAGCTTACTAACCCGGTGACGGCAACTGACGACTACAAAGAGTTACTGAAGATTGATTCCATTGACGCCATTATCATGTCAGCAACTCCGGAAACGACTCATTACCCGATAGCCAAAGATAGTCTGCTTGCCGGCAAACATTTGTTTTTAGAGAAACCGATGGCGTTAACCCTTGCTGAAGCCGATGAACTGGTTGAAATTGCCGACAAGAAAAACCTAAAGTTCACTATTGGTTATTCACAACGATTTAACCCTAAGTTTGCTTATGTGAAGAAGAGTTTGAATGACGGCACTCTGGGTGACCCTGTTTGCGCTGTTGTAAGTCGGCATATAACGCGTGGATTGGGCAACAAAATTGGTGGTCGCATTAAGCTGTCCCCGGCGGCAATGGAGGCTACTCACGATCTTGATTTTGTTCTATGGTGCATGGAACCTGCGCAGCCTATTCGTGTCTACTCCCAGTCGGCTTATGGTGCAATGAAAGAGGTGACTGGTTTGGAGGATTCACAGTGGATTATGGTTACTATGGATAACGGTACCGTATTGACCATTGGTGCTGGTTGGACAATGCCACCGGGGTACCCTAACTATTCTGGAACCTGGATTGAGTTCACCGGCACCAAGGGGATGCTGGTAGTCGATGATACCCATCGAGACGTCATACTGAATACAATGGAACAAGGTATCAGGTTGCCTATGTCAAGTATGCCAGGTGAGCAGGTGGACCATGTGTTTGCGGGTCCCATGCACAACGAAACAGTTTACTTTCTAGAGTGTGTCGCAAACGACAACCCGGTTATGGTAACGCCGGAGCAAGCACGACGTGTTATGGAGGTTTATCTGGCTGCTGACTTATCAGTGGCACGAAATGTGCCGGTGAGTTTACCACTGGAAGTCTGAGTTTTCAGGCTGATCGGTCAAGATAGTGTGAGCAGGACATTGTGGTGGTTAACGGCCTTGCCCACAGAACAATGAGGTATTAATTTTTGAGGCACTCTTGAAAAAGAGAGTACCTATCAATGGCTATCACCGTGCAGCGTCAATGCTGCATCGGGAGTGGACGCAGTAACTGAATTTTGCTGTCTGAAACTAAAAAAACAACAGTGCATCGAATACAGAAGAGTAAATCCGAATTATATACGTCCGCTCACACGACCTCACAATGAACTGACAATCTGTTAAGCACCAGGAGACTTGAACATGAATACATCAACCAATCCCCTTATAAAGGGAGCAATGCTAAGCGTATTATTGATCTTCGGATCGTTCTGCAGTCTGGCCTCGGCCAGCGATGAAGTTTGTGTCTACGATCAGACGGACTGGCAAGGCGATCGATTCTGTACAGAAGACAGTATCCGTAATCTGAAGGATGAAGGGTGGAACGATGACATCGCCTCGATCGAGGTTGACCAGGGCATCGAGGTGATTTTATACGAAGACTCCAACTTCCGTGGACGTTCGGTGCGCGTGATGGAAGACGCCGATCATATCAGGCACGGGTTAGATCATGCGGTGTCGTCTTTGGAGATCATTCGGCCCGGCCATGAGAATCATCATCAGAGCAGGGGCGATAAAGCGCATGTGAGCTATCCCGCAAGCCAGGGATGGAAATTGCAGCAATACTGCAATTGTAAAACCAAGAAGCGCTGCTACGTCAGACAAGCAAATGGCAAGCGTGAAGTGGGCGAGTGCTTGTTTGATTGTCCTAAGGGATGCAAGGGATGATTTTCTGGGGCGTCAAAGCGATTGCAGATTGAGTGGATCACCGTGGCTCGCACGGCACCTGCAGGGCCTGGTGTCGTTTGAGCCCGCTCGGCGAATGGCTGTTGAAACATCAATTCCAGCGACAAGGATAAGGATACCTCTGCGGATCCTTGATAGTCCTCGATGAATCGGAATTAGATCCAATTCTCGTTAGATACTGCATTGCCTTGCCCACTTTGGCTTTTAGGAATCCGAAATTCCAATCGGCTAAATTCCTGGCCAGCCTTTGACGAAGCACAAAACCTGACACAAGAAGACTGACCCAAATTTTAGGAGCGACACGATGCATTTTGATTTTGCGCATGCCGCGGTGGCGGCCATTCTGATCTATTTGACCGTATGGGTTCTGAGAAAGATCGGATTCGTCACGGAACGAGAAAAAGGCCACTTTAAATGGGATTGGAAGCTGTTTGGGGCCATATTTTTAGTGATGTTCATCTTCAATATGATCTGGCCTTACAGCTAGCAACAACGAGGGAGAATTGTATTGTCACGGGTGAAAAATGATTGGCTAGAAATTATGGGCAACAACTCTTCTAACTCTTAGGGGCAGTAATGAATTTATCGAAACATTCTGTAGAACGCCCATAAAGAGAGAATAGCCAGTACAGGCCAGATCACAAGTAGATCGACCCGGATGTTCGCTTCGGGTGTCCTGATCAAAACCAGCAATTCATACGCTGCATATAAACCCCAAGCGCAAGAAGCGATTAACAGCGATCGAGGCTTTCGCTTAGCACCGAGTTCTGTAAATCGCAAAACGAGATATCCCGCAAAAAATAAAACGGCTACAATAAAAATATTGAACGGTTTTAAGACAAATAATGAGGAGACAAAATTCAAGTTTGATCCTCCATCAGTTGGGTCACTTCAACAATATGGAGCGCGATGCCCGGTGACTGCAGTTGATTTTTCTTGAAGGAGCGGTATTTATAGTCGCCTGTTCGGGCCTGAGCGCACTCACTGATCGGCCTGCCTTTCTTCTCTCGCCTATGGCACAGATAGAGCAACACTAAGCAAAGGCCTTGTTCAGTCAAGTCAGTGCGTCGGGGAAGGAAAATCTATAATGACCGATTGAGATTTATCCACCCGTGCAGGTTTTATTTTACCTATCTGAGGCAGCAAATATGTATGGCAGATGCGGAAGCAATGTCTAAACACGAGTTTGTCGCATCTAAAGATGCAAAATACACACTAGAGAGTCAAACAATGCGCAGTTTCATTATCGCAGCACTCTTGTCAGCGGTTTTGTTAGCCCTGATGGGCGGAGTATTGGCAGCCAGTGAGGATATCAAAGTTGAACGGGTCAAATTCGAGCGCGGCAAGAACGGTGCAACTATAAAAAGTTCGATTGCTGGCTATGCCGTCGTTGACTATGTCCTTGGCGCCCGCCAGGGGCAATATATGAATGTCAGCATGGCCACTGACAACGGCGCCAACTATTTCAACATCCTGGCCCCAGGCGAGAACCAGGTCGCGATGTTCAACGGTTCAATAAACGAGAATCAATACGAAGGCATATTGCCTGAGTCAGGCGACTACACGGTCCGGGTCTATATGATGCGCAGTGCCGCACGCCGAAACGAAATTGCCAACTATCGACTGGAAATGATCATCACCGTTGCCGACATGCAGCCGGAAGCGGCGACACCAGTAGAAACCGTCCCTGTAGCTGACGCAAGAGCTGGGGAGACGCCGTAATCACCTGCGGTTGAGCTGTTGACAGATTTTAAAATGCTCTAGAGGCGCACCGGAAAAGTTACATTTCATCTAGGCTATTAAATATTTTGATTCATGTGAAATATTTATTAGTAATTCCTCTATCCGTAATCTTGACTGGTTAATTATTTGTGAATTTCAGCCCCAAGAAACAAGACTGGAGAAGTGGTGTTGCTCATCCGTGTGGCAATTGGAAGTTTGGAGAATGGGTTTTGTCTGCATCGTAATGTAGAATTTGGATGACTAATTTGAAGAATTCGCAGGAGGACTGTGTACATGGGACTTTATGATCTTTCTTTCTATGATGTGATCAACCGGAACGCGCAGGCTTTTGGCAACAGGCTCTGCTGGTCTGAGTTTGATGATGGCCGTAAGCTGACATTTTCTGAATACAAAGCCGAGGTCGATCAATTGGCCGCCGGGATCTCTCGGGCGGGGATTAAAAAGGGGGATCGAATTGGTGTAGTAGGCAAGAACAGCCTGGAATTTTTTCTAATTTACGGTGCAGCAGCATTTTTGGGGGCTATTGTCCTGCCGATCAACTGGCGCCTCTCAGCTGATGAGATCAGTTTCAATCTGAGCGACTGTGAACCGAAGATGGTATTCGCGGATGTTGAATTTCAGCCAGCCTTGGAATCAAAGCGTGAAGAGTTGTCATTCATACAGTCCTATTACAATTTAAAAGATGACGACGGGTCCTTTACTCCATTCAGATCATTGACAAATGAACTCGCTCGGTTGGCACCTGCCGAGGTGCAG
The DNA here is from genome assembly GCA_051010975.1 of Desulfocapsaceae bacterium. Taxonomy (GTDB): domain Bacteria; phylum Desulfobacterota; class Desulfobulbia; order Desulfobulbales; family Desulfocapsaceae; genus JABDQA01. The sequence continues at coordinate 8,523 of JBPCUV010000025.1, read as the reverse complement.
AGCACAGACGGGTTTGTCATCATCCATACAGCTGCTGTTGCAGGACGGCCGCGGGGAGCTCTTCTCAGCCATGGCAACGTGCTCGTTGCCGATCTGCATTTTGGTTACCACATGGAGCTTACCGCTGAGGATGTTCATCTGAATTTACTGCCGCTGTTTCACGTCGGGGGACTCTTTCTTGCCACAAGTACTTTTCATGCCGGAGGCGTAAATCTCAATATCAGTAAGTTTGACGGCCCGGTGGCGGCAAAACTGATCCAGGATAGTGGTGTCAGCCTGTTCTTTGATTTTCCGCCGATTCTGGACACAGTTCTCAAGGCTGCAAAAAATGAGAGCTACGACATCAGTTCCTTACGCGCGGTCATCGGGCTGGGAACCCCTGAAACGATTCAGCAGTTTCAGTCTGAAACTGCTGGTCATTATTACGTCATGTACGGTCAGACGGAGACATCCTGTTTGGCAAGCATTGGCAAATACAATGATTGTCCCGGGTCTGCCGGCAAGGTCATCATGCTGGGTGATGTGAAGCTTGTAGACGACAGTGATCAACCTGTTGTCTCAGGAGAGGTGGGAGAAATCACCCTGAAAGGTCCGATGGTCTTTCAGGGGTACTGGGAACTTGAGGAGGACAACCGCTACACTTTTCGAGACGGCTGGCACCACACTGGTGACCTGGGACGTTTCGACTCTGATGGATTCCTGTTTTATGCCGGCCGCAAAGCTGAGAAGGAGCTCATAAAACCTGGTGGTGAAAACGTGTATCCACTCGAGGTCGAAAAAGTGATACTGCAGCATCCCGCGGTGGAGGAAACAGTTGTAATAGGTGTCCCGGATCCAAAGTGGAAAGAGGGCATCAAGGCGGTTTGTCTCCTTCGAGGAGGTGAGACTCTGGAAGCAAATCAGCTGATTGAGTTTGTTGGGGAGCGAATAGCGAGGTTTAAGAAACCTCAATATGTAGAGTTTGTAAGCGAAATGCCTCGTAAGGAAGACGGTTCCATAGATCGTGAAAAAGTTAAATCTCTCTATGGCAAAGCCTGAATAGCTTGCAGAAGAGCTGCAAGACTCTCATAAGATCGCTGTTTCTGTTTCGAATTGCATACAGAGGATCAACTTGTTCAGGGGGGCGAGAAGCTGCAGTGCGGTATTCCTCAACAGCTATGGTTAGGTTCTGTTTAAATAACTGAAATAGAGTTAAAAAATAATAGTAATTTTTTTTAGTTTTGTTGCTTAGTTGTGTCCTTTCATAGGTGAAATTACCCAATGAACCATAAGTTTTTGACCGATTGTTCAGATGAAAGCAATCTACTAAGGTTATCTAACAAGGCAGAATAGGACCGTAATCTGTTTTGAGAGTATCCTCCTGTCATTTTTCGAAAGTGAGTTTCTGACGGCTCTCTTGGATGCTCTCTACGATCAAGCGCAGATACTGTGACAGACTCTATAGGCAAGTGATTGCTTTTGGAGAGAGGTGTCCTTGTTCCTGCAAAAAACTTCGGCACTCTCCCATTGCAGAGTCCGGTCGAGTCTGGGTACCTCGGCCGGACTTTGCCCTTTCAGGGTTTTTGGTCCCCTCATAAGAGCTGGAAAAATACTGCTCATCATTTTACGTTGCAGGACTCTCAACTGTAAAGAAAGTTTACACTTTAGCTTTACCCACTATCCAGCTGCTAGACAATTGCGCCCACCCTGTCCATAATGGCTTGATCAAAGAACATTCACTTGTTTAATTATCTACATGTTATCAATAGCTTGTACATGTCGCTACGTGGCTATCCTGACCAACCGAAGGTCTGGCACGTTACTGGCACTAAAAAGATCAGACGAGGATGAACGTGTAAGGGGTTGCACGATCGTTTTCAATATCTTTGGTGATGCACGACCATAGGTCATTGATTAATAAGGGGAGAGGGTAATGGACAGTCGATCTCGTAGCAGCAATCGAAGTCAAGGGGCAATTCTTTTTCACCATCCCACGCACGCGGTTCAGCAAAAACAGAAGGTGTTTTTCCCTCGCGGAAAGGCTCAGGGCTCTCTGGCAGCTGGCAATTCACACGAGTTGTTTATCGTGAGTGAGGCCTATCAGGAACCGGGAGGCTGTGATTATATTGAAGATATTTTAATGCAGAGAGACTACATCATTGACTGACTAGGTGCGGATTGTCGAGTCCTAGAGGATTCGGTCTACTTTAATCGGGGTCACAGCCAATTTCGAAAATGGTGAGATCATCATTAATCACTGCCTTACCACGCCAATTCTTTATGCTCTTCAGTAACCCATCTCCCCGCGGAAAAGATTTACTGGTTGACAGGTGATCGATCAAACGCGGGTAACCAAATTGCTCGACATCCTCATTTTCGGCTTCGGTAACACCATCTGAGAATAGTAACAACGACTCACCGGGCTCCAACACCAATTCAGCAATCTCGTAATCCACTTCTTCCATTACTCCCAAAGAGACGCCTTTCAGACCAGATATTTCCCTGACATCGGATGCGGAAACCAGGACCGGATTTATATGGCCCGCCCTGACCATCTCTATCTTTTTCATCAGAGGCCAGTATTTGAGCAGCAGCATGGTGGCAAAATAGCCTTCAGTCGAGGCTAACTCATACATGCTGTCATTAACCGCCCGGAGAATGAGGTTGAGATTCTGCTGAAGCGACGCTTCCGCCCTTATTTTAGTCGACACGGCTGCCATGATCAGCGCTGCCGGTACCCCTTTACCGGATACATCGGCCACATAGGCGAGCACGCTCTTATCGGGAAGAGTGATGGCATCGTAGAAATCACCACCGACATAGGATGCCGGCTGAGAGACCGCCCAGGTGCGAATACCGCCTTCCGGCTCAGGTAATTCGGGCCAGAACAGCGTTTGTATTTTTGAGGCGGTTTTCAGCTGATTTTCCAGCAGGGTCGATTGGGCGATAACTGTGTCGTGAAGTTCCTTGATCCTCAGCATTGACTTAACCCGAGCAACCAGTGACCCATGATCTACAGGTTTGGTCAGATACTCATCCCCACCGGCTTCAAGTCCGGCTATAACATCTTTTGTGTCGGTTTTGGCGGTGACCATTATGATTGGCATAAAAGGCAATGTGCTATTGCTTTTAAGCCGCCGGCAAACCTCCAGTCCATCCATTTTCGGCATCATCACATCGAGCAGAATAAGATCTGGTAACGAAGATTCCGCCTTGGCTAATCCTTCTTCCCCGTCAATGGCCGTGATCACCCGATAATCACTTGCTTCGAGGCGTACCTGCATTATCTCGAGGCTTGCCGGGTTGTCTTCAACTATCAGAATTAGCGGCTGCTCTCTCACCGGGCTTCCTCCACAAAATTTCAGGCCAAATACTGTTCGATCTCAGCGAGCAGTTTTCGAGGACTGTAAGGTTTAGCAACATACCCGTCGCATCCGGCCTCGAGGGCCTTTTGCTCATCGCCGCTCAAGGCGTAGGAAGTCACTGCGATAATCGTTATCCCGGCCAGGTCCGGATCTGCTTTAATTCTTCTGGTGGCTTCGTATCCGTCTATGCCGGGCAGTTGTATGTCCATCAATATCAGATCAGGTTTTTCCTTTTTGGCCGCTTCCACCCCGGCCAACCCGTCGGTCACCTCGAATATTTGATAGCCTTTGCTCGACAGTAAATCTCTTAAAATACGCCTATTGTCTTCCTGGTCTTCGACCACCAAAATTGACTTCGACATGCGCCCTCCTCAGGAATTCTTGACCCTCACCGGAATAGAGAAATTGAAGGTTGAACCCGTGCTGATGATAGATGCCACCCAGATTTTCCCCCCGTGCATCTCGATTATTTTTTTTGCAATTGAGAGGCCGAGACCGGTTCCGCCCTTCTGCTTGGTACTGGAGCCGTCTATCTGGTGAAATTCTCTGAAAACGGTTCCGAGATCGTCCTTCGAGATTCCCGGTCCGGTATCTGCCACTGAGACGATGAAGCGATCGCCATCGACACGGGCTTCGATACGTATCTCCCCCTGCTCGGTAAATTTTATCGCGTTACCGACGAGATTCAACAGTACCTGGGTCAGCCTCTGGTCATCACCTCTGCCGATGGGCAGCTTTGCGGGCAGGTTCATTTTCATCAACAAGTTTTTTTCTGCGGCCAGCGATTCCACCGAAGTGTAAACAGTCTGGATCAGTTCTATCAGAGAGTAATCACCCAGTGTCAGGGTGAAGCGGCCAGCCTCGATTTTTGACAGATCGAGCACGTCGTTTATCAGGCTCAGCAGGTGTCGGCCATTTTTCTCCAGCCGCTTGAGTACCTCATCAATCTTTTCGGGGACCTCCCCATAGATTTCATCGAGAATCAGCTCGGTGTATCCCAGAATTGCATTGAGCGGGGTTCGCAGTTCATGGCTCATATTGGCCAGAAACTCTGACTTATGCTTGTCGGCCTGAGCCAGCTGACGCCCCTTTTCCTCGATTTCTTCGAACAATCTGGCGTTGCGAATGGCGAGAATCGATTGGGCGGCGAAGGTGTGTAGAAGACTGACCCCGCGTTCAGGGAAGGTACCTGCACGTTTTCTCAGCACCACGAGTCCACCGACGAGTTCATCATCATTTATCAGGGGAACTGCCAGCAGGGCCCGGTAACCTTCTTCGTAGACGCAGGCCAGGGGGTATTCTGCCAGAGTGCTCAGATCCGCAATCTGAACCGGCTCACCTTGCTGCGAGGCCTGACCAAGAGCGCTCTTGTCTCCTTTTGAGATTCTGGCGCGATGAAGTTCTTTTTCAAAGCTCTGAGTCACACCATAGCTCGTTTTGAGAGCAAAAAGCTGCTCGGCCTTGTCAAAGGTGAAGAGGGTTCCCCCGTCTGCTTCAGAAAAGAGTACCGCATGCCGGACGATACTACCGAGGACTTTATCCAGATCAAGGGATGAGCCGACCACCTGGCTGACTTCGCCCAATGCTTCCAGCTCTTCAACCGATTGGGCCAGTTCCCTGGTTCTTACTTCGACCTTCTGCTCCAGCGTCCTGCTGTATTCCTCAATCTGTGCTTTGCTGGTATGCACCTTGGAGAAGAGATCTTTGATCGATTTACGCATCTGATCAAGGTGCACAGCGAGCTGTCCTACTTCGTCATTACTCCCTATATCAACCGGTGTTTCCAGGTTTCCCTGGGCAATGGAAGATGCCGATTCACTGAGTTTCGAAAGCGGTTGGGCGATGTATTTTCTGGTGATCAGCAGAGAAGTGAGGAAAATCGCGGCAATGATAAAAGCAGTAAGCGAGATGATCTTGATTATAGTCAGAACGAATTCGCGTTGAACGCTCTCGCGGGTCATGACCAGTCTTATCGTCCCGACCTTGTTGTTTTCAAAGAGTATATCCCTGCTTTTGTCTATGAATTTGTCAGGATCGGAAAAATCTGAAAAATTTTCAGAATTGTATGTATCACTGCTTTTTCTGGAAATCAGTTGCTCACCCCAGACCACTTCGGCGTAAACAATGGCGCTGTCTAGAAACAGCGCGGCGATAAAATCGTCAACCACGTTGTTGTCGAGATTCCAGAGTGGTGTTGGCAGGCTGACGGTTGAGAGTTGCAGCGCAGTTTCCAGTCTCTGCTCCAGTTCGGAACTGACCTTTGCACTGTCAATTATAATTGCCAACACGGCAAAAACGAGCACCACCAGGGTAACAACAGCGACAAAGGCGGTGCTCAGTCGCCTGCTGACACTTGTGAAAGATTCAGGCGCTGTCATTGATTATTCAACCAGTTCAACATTGTCAGACGATGAAGTGTCAATGGTAAGCTCCAATGTGTCGGCGGTTGCCTGATTGATGAGCAGTTTAAAGGTTGTAAATCGCTCAACCGGGATTTCTTCAAGAGGTGTACCTTGCTGATGACGATCAACAATGGTTGCCACATGTTTTCCGAGATCGTAATAATCTCCCGCCACACCAATGAGCACACCGTGTTCTATCAAAGTGCGAACCTGGCTGATACTTATTACCTTCGCTTCGCGCAGCTGAGCACCAATGAGCGATGCCTCTGAGCTCAAATAGCTGTCGGGGGCAAGGTAGACGGCATCTACGAGGCCGCGATCTTTAACGAGAGCCGCAAGATTTTTTGATAGTATCTGATCGGTGGGCGGACAACGGAAGTCGATGACTTCAAATCCACGTTCCTTGCCGTAACGATGCAGATCGTCCCTGATGATCAGTGAGTTTTTTTCCCGGGGATTAAAGAAAAGGCCAAGTTTCTTGAAGGTCAGCCACTGGCTCACTTCGTCAAGCTGTTGGGCAATGCCGATATTGTCAGTGCCGCCGCTGATGGGTGAGCCCGGTGAATCAAGATCGTCAACGATCCCTGCAGCAACTGGATCGGTCACAATATTGAAGATTTGCGGTATTTGACCGCCGATCACCACCTGCGCCCGCCTCGATACAGTGGTGCCGAAGGTGTAAATATAGTCGTAGGCTTCTATATTGTTCTTAATGGAGTGTAAAATAGCTCCAAGCTTGGAGAGATCTTGTGCCGAGTCAAAGATTTCAAAGTTTGTTTGATAGCCTGATTCCAGCAATCCTTCTTTAAAGCCGGTTTCGGCGGCGGTTTCTCCACGCCATAACAATATGGCAATTCTCAGTTCCTCCTTGGCTGCCGACGCGGAACCGGCATGCACCAAAATGAGGATAAGCAGCCACCAAATTGTCTTCATGATCCCGCCTTGCTAGAGAAATAGAGAATCCTGGTTCCCGCACCGTTCTGCCACTGATTGTTTATTCAATATTCCATTTATCCTTTATCTTCTGAATGGTACCGTCTTTGCCCATCTCATCAAAGGCCTGTTGCCACCTGGTGACGATGGTGTCGGAAGTCTTTTTAGAAAATGCGATTTTAAGTTCGCTCTTTTTCAAATGAGCTACTTCAACGAACTGGTCAGGGTTTACTTCAGCCAGTTCACATACGGTTCTGAAACCTGGCTTTTTATATGCCCAGAGATCGATACGGCCAAGAGCAAGCTTTTGCGCATTTTTCTGTTCATCCGAAACCGGCTCGAGATTGGTAAAACCCATCTTTTCCAATAATTTGCCTCTCACGTCGTCTCTCAATGTGCCGATTCGCTCGACTTTTTTGGCATCTTCCAGGCTGGTGATTGACAGTGAAGCATCCTTGCGGGCCAGCAGAATATCTCTTTTAGTGGCAAGCGGTCCCACCCATTTAAACAGATTGCTTCGATCCTCGGTGTAGGTCATGCCGAAGAGGATAACGTTTTCCTCTTCCAGGGCCATTTTATAGGCTCTGGCCCATGGATACACCTCGATAGGTTCATTGGACCCTATCCTCTGTTGAATCTCCTTTACGATCTCGACAGATGAGCCAACCAATGTACCGTCTTCCACGTAGTTGAGCGGTGGCAGATTTTCAGTCAGGATCGTCAGTTTTTCGGCAGCCAGAGACGGGCTCGAGAGGAAACATATCGAGAAGATGAACAATAGAATTTTATTCATGTCAGAGCCTCCTGAGAATTGTCCACTACTCCGTGTGGTCTTGTTATACTTCACACAACAGTGGATTTACTGAGTCTTGCTCGTCGTTTCCGTGTGCTGTATCCAAAGTGGAATACTTTGATAGGATATTATAATCATGAAATGATGAAGGAAAAAATATTATCACCACCACTTTCTGTTAATTAATTGAGTTGGCATCGTAAAATGATTCTCCATCAAGAATTGAAAGAGATCATGGCGATTGGCGTAATGGAAACTGAAAGAATGTGTAGATATCACTTCCGTAGTTTTACAGAACGAACCATTGGATAACCGGGACCACATAGTTGCAGAGATACATGTTTCTAGACAGTAAAAACGTTATGGTCACAAATCAGAGCCATTTGCAAAACGATCTTTTCGACCAAACTCTGCGTTATGCTCAAAATTTTATCCTCGGGATATCAATTATATGCCTGTGGTAAAATTTCTCGCATGCCTTGATTTTGAGCGAAAATCTTAGTTTTGCAAAAGGCTCATAATTTTAAAATTTTATCATTCATAGAAAGGAGATTGAAGCATGGCCTTACCTGAGAAACAATTGATGTTATGTCAAAGTTTTCGGCTCAAAGGTGATCCGAAAGGAATCTGTCATAAACAGACGGACGGATTTCTACAGTACATCGAAGAGGAAATCCTGGACCGTGGTCTTGATATCCAGATCGTCGCCACCGGCTGTCTCAAGCAGTGCGAGTCGGGCCCTATCATGGTATTGCAGCCGGATAATCAATGGTTCAAGGGGATCGGCAGCGAGGAAGCCATTGATGCGGTGCTCGACGGTATTGAAGACGGCGAGCCAGCTGCCGACTTCCTGATTAGCTGAAAATGAACTCGTGATAAGAAAAGCAACTACAGAAGATATTGCGCGGCTGATCGGTTTGCTCGATCAGCTGTTCGCCATAGAAGAAGATTTCACTGCAGATGCGGACCAACAGCGACGGGGATTAATGCTGCTGCTGAATTTAGAATCGGCGGGCATCTTTGTGGCTGAATGCAACAGGAGGGTGGTGGG
>JBPCUV010000024.1:0-5177 GCA_051010975.1 Desulfocapsaceae bacterium | reverse complement strand
TCACGTCACCCTGCTTGATGGCATCGACAACCGACTGACCGGAGATAACGTAACCGAATACGGTGTGCTTGCCGTCCAGCCAGGGGGTGGGGACATGGGTGATGAAGAATTGTGAACCGTTGGTTCCAGGACCGGCGTTGGCCATTGAGAGGATTCCGGGGGCGTCGTGCTTGAGTTCGGGATTTATTTCATCGGGGAAGGTGTAGCCGGGACCGCCGGTGCCGGTGCCGAGAGGACACCCGGCCTGGACCATAAAGTCGGGGATAACCCGATGGAAGGTCAGGCCGTCGTAGAATCTGGCGCCGGATTTGCTGCCGCCTCCCAGTTCCTTCGTGCCTTCGGTCAGGCCGACGAAGTTGGCCACGGTGAGTGGGGTCTTCTCAAACTCGAGTATACAGAGAATTTCTCCCCTGCTAGTAAAAAATTTTGCATATAGGCCGTCTTTAAGTTTTGCCTCGGACATGTCTGTATCTCCATGGATATAGGTAAATATCGTAACCAGTACCAGTAATAATCGGGCTGATCTGCTCATGCTTCCTCCTCTTGGATCAATTGAGGTTGGACGAAGTGTTCTGACTACACGATCCACCGGGTGTTGTCAAGCGGAGCTCAGAAGATCTAAGGCTTTTATCGATTTGCACCCCTTAGCAGTTGACGCAGCGTTCATCGGCGGGTTAATTGAGTCATCGTGTGGCAATCAGTGAAAAATTGTAAATTATCTGCAGCATCTTTATAAAACCAGGGAGAGCGGTGCTCGCACTTTATTGTTTCATCGTTGGGATTCTGTTCTGGATCAGTTTTCCTATTCTACTCGTAATCATTCTGCTTACCGGTCGGCATCGGCGCGGCCTGAAGGAACGACTGGCGTTCTACGAGCTTTCTTCTTCTGAGCTCTCAGCAGGGGTGAAAAAGCGCATCTGGATACATGCCGCCTCGATCGGAGAAGTGCGGGCAGCCGGTGTGCTCATAAATTGTCTCAAGCCTCGCCTGCAGCATTGGGATTTTCTGGTCACGACGATGACCATCCATGGTAGGGATTTTGCCAGACAGCATTTGGGACCCGAGGTAGCCTGCCATCTGGCGCCCCTGGATGTTCCCTATGCCGTTAACCGCGCACTGTCCACCCTGGCAGCAGATGTCTATGTCTGCCTGGAGACTGAGTTGTGGCCTGTTCTGATCAACACTTTGCGCAGAAAAGGTATTCCCGCGTTGCTGATCAACGGTAGATTGTCTACCCACTCAAGTTCCACCTATCGTCGGCTTAGCTTTCTTTTTGCACCGGTACTGCAGAGTTTCCGGTCGATAGGTGCAATCAGCGAAGATGACCGGCGACGATTCATAGAGGTCGGCGCTGATCCTGATCTGGTGACGGTAACCGGCAACATAAAAGATGATATCAGACTTCCGAAGGAACCAGGCAAAATTGCAGGAAAATGGTCGGAGATTCTCGCTCTGACAGCAGATACCGATGTTTTTATCGCAGGTTCCACTCATAGTCCGGAAGAGGAACTGCTGCTGCCTCTGATCACCAATTTTATAAGCGAGCAAGCAGTAGTGATCATTGCCCCGCGGCACCTGGACCGGCTGCCCTCGATCGAACTACTGATAAATGAGCAGGGACTGAAATTTGACCGGCTCAGCGAGCTCAAGCGGGGCCGCCGACGTACCCAGGCGCTTGTTGTTGTCGACACTTTCGGTGACCTTGGGGAAGTCTACAGCGTTGCCACCTTTGTATTTGTCGGTGGCAGTCTGAGCGGCTCCGGTGGACATAATGTGATGGAACCGGCCATTTGGGAAAGGGTGGTGTTTTTTGGACCCGATATGGCTGATTTTAAAGAAGCTGCGGTCAAGCTTGAAAATAACGGCGGCGGTTTTAGAGTCGATGATATATCCGATCTTGGAGAAAAGATGACCCCGCTGATGGAAGATCGGGATAGTTTGAGGTACGCACAGAAACGAGCCGGTGAGGCTGCCCGTGGGCAGCAGGGGGCAGCAGAAAGACAGGCTTTGCTGGTCTTCAAGAGCCTGACCCAGATAAATCTAGCTGAATAGAAAAAGAGAATAAATGAGAATAATATCCTGGAACGTCAACGGCCTGCGGGCCTTATATAAAAAGGGATTTGCCGATGCGGTGATGCAAATGGACCCTGACATTCTCTGCCTGCAGGAGACCAAACTGCGAGCAGATCAACGCAGCGAAGAAATGATCAGTTTTGGCCCTTATAACTCATTCTGGGATTATGCTTCGACCAGGAAGGGGTATAGCGGAGTAGCGGTCTATGCGAAAAGTTCACCGGATGCCGATCGCTGCGGTTTTGGTATCGAACGATTCGATGCCGAGGGGCGGGTTATCGAGCTTGACTATGGCCGCTTTGTGCTGTTCAACATCTACTTTCCCAACGGCCAGAAAGACGATGAACGGCTGCAGTACAAGCTTGACTTTTACCGGGATTTTTTCGCCTATGCTGATGATTTAAAGGCTCGGGGAAGAAGCCTTATAATTACCGGCGATTTCAATACCGCCCATAACGAAATTGATCTCAAGAATCCTCAATCAAACAAGGATCGATCCGGATTTCTAAGAATCGAGCGCGATGTGCTCGATGATCTCATCAGCCGCGGATATGTTGATACCTTCAGGCATCTTTATCCCGAAACCATAAAGTATTCATGGTGGAGCTATCGTTTTAACGCCAGAAAGAATAATGCTGGCTGGCGGATAGACTATTTTTTCGTGACCGAGGATCTGATTTCCAGTGGATTGGTTAAGGATGCTTTCATTCTGAACGAAATAGAGGGGTCTGATCATTGTCCGGTTGGTCTAGAACTCGATCTCTAACCCGACGTTGATGGAATAACAAAAATTTCACTCTGCAGGCGAGCTGATACTGTTCGCAATTCATCATCAGCAGGACAGGTTTCTAATATTTACCGGACAAGCCGGATTAGGTAGTGTGTCCCTATTTAAGAAAGCGATCTGTTCCTTGTTGCCCAACGCAGCACCGCGTACCCAAAGATACCAGAGAGCAGAGATCCACCGATAATTCCTATCTTGGCATATTCCTGGTAGACCGGTTCGGTAAACGACAGTGCCCCGATAAACAGCGACATGGTGAAACCAATACCTCCCAGAAAGCCGACTCCGAGAATCATGGGCCAGGTAGCCCCGGTGATCAGATTGACGCGCAGAATCTTGGTGGTCATCCAGGTGAACAGGGTGATACCAACTGGTTTGCCTAAGGCCAGCCCGAAAATGACGCCGAGTGTCACTGGATGCAGTGCCGCGGCGCCGAGATCAAGTGCCCCCAACACCACGCCGGCGTTGGCCAGGGCAAAGAGTGGTAATATGAGGTAGGCGACCCACGGTTCCATTGCATGCTCCATACGCTGCAGGGGCGTTTCCACCGTGGAGCAGGCGACGTTGATGGAATGCACTGCATCAAGGTGGGTCCTGTTGACCATGATGGTATAGCCGCACTCATCGCCGTCGCATTTTATCTGCTCCAGTCGTTGGCGAACCATTTTCATGAATACATCAGTATTGTAGCGGCTCTTAGCCGGAATGAACATGGAGACGATAACCCCGGTGATGGTGGCGTGCAGACCCGAATGAGCAACCATGAACCAGAGTATCAGTCCCATGATCAAATAGCACAGGGGGTTTCTGACCCAAAAGCGGTTCATTACGAACAGCACCGCGCAGATACCGATCCCTCCGAACAGATAACTCAGATGGATTTCGGGTGTATAAAACAGGGCGATTACCAGAATGGCGCCGAGATCATCGGCTATGGCAAAAGCGGTGAGAAATATCCTGATGCCAAACGGTATACGGCGGCCCAGGGTGGAGAGAATTGCCAGTGAGAAAGCAATGTCGGTGGCAATCGGAATACCCCAGCCAGACATCGAACTGGCACCGCCGTTGAACCACCAATAGATGAGGGCCGGAAAAATCATACCGCCGGCGGCGGCGGCGACTGGAAGGGCTGCCCGACGGGGATCGGAGAGTCCCCCGACCAGCATTTCTCTTTTTATTTCAAGCCCCACGGTGAAAAAGAACAACGTCATCAGGCCGTCGTTGACCCAGTGGGCAAGAGAATGTGAGAGCGACGCGTTACCTATGGTCAGGCTGAATTCTTTATGCCAGAAATGAGCGTAGCTTTCAGGGCTGATATTCGACCAGAAAAGTGCAGCTATGGAAGCAAATAAAAGAAGAAAACCACCATTGGCTATGGTATTGAAAAAGTTTTGAAAAGCGGTCGTGGCAATAACCTTGGTGACCAGGGACTCCGGACTGATCTGATCTTCCGGAACTTTGTCGTTATACATCGGTACACCAGCTCTCTCCATCTGCTTTCGTCTCCCGATTAGTTAGATTCCGAATGGCAATTATTTAACAGTTCAAATGATCACGGATGACCGGCGGGAGGAGCCGGGTTGTAGAGCTGAACCTCCATATCGATCTGTTCCTCCGCCGTTTTTCCACCTCTTAACACAGAAATTCTGACGATCTCTCCCACTGCCTTTTCGAGCAGTGCCAATCGCACATCGTCCATAGTATGGATAGCCAATTCATCGATAAAGATCAATATGTCATCTTTTTGGACTCCAGCGGCCACGGCGTTGGATTGAGAATTGACATCGACAATCTCCATCCTGGTTCCGCCGTCGATTGGCTTTTCCATAAGCACCACACCGATTTTTCCCTGGGAAGCGAACTCGTAGGAGTTCAGCAGGAAGAGAAAATCTGTTGTTTCAGCCAGTTCTGCAGCCGATAACCGGCTGGTCGCCAGATTCAGCACCGAGGCCTGGGAGGCTTCGATTCGTGCACTCACTCGTGGCGGTATACCGGAGTCTTTACGGGTGTGCTGGTTTCCGGCTAGAACGATCATCCTGGTATCCGGGTGCTTGTACAGGTAGTTGCTTATCGATTCTGCCATGGTTTCATCCCACAAAGCCTGGGCCTGAATGAAACCAGTCAGGCTGCCGTCAGCATGATTGCCCTGACGGTGCATCTGGTGGGTTAGCCTAAGACGTTCGACATAGCCTTTCAGATCCAATCTCATCTCGGCCGGCAGCTGTTCCTTTTGTTCAGCGGTCAACTTCTCCAGGCTGCCGGATTTGAATACCGAGCTGACGATATCGCGGTCGATATTGAGTCCGATGACCGGTATGCC
>JBPCUV010000023.1:0-9076 GCA_051010975.1 Desulfocapsaceae bacterium | reverse complement strand
TCGTCATCGAATTCCACCACGCCATAGCGCTCAGGGTCCCGAACCAGATAGCCGAAGATCAGACCACCGGACTGAAGCTGGGCCGAGTGGTCCAGAATCGTGGTAAAGCCGGGCCCGAAAAAAATATTGTCACCCAGGATAAGGCAGACCGTGTCGTTGCCGATAAATTCTTTGCCGATGACGAAGGCCTGGGCCAGCCCTTCGGGCCGTGGCTGAACTGCGTAGCTGATATTCAGGCCGAGATGGGCGCCGTCTCCGAACAACTCCCTGAAATAGGGAAGGTCATGGGGGGTCGAAATCAGCAGAATGTCTCTGATGCCGGCCAGCATCAGCACCGATAGCGGGTAATAGATCATCGGTTTGTCGTAGACAGGGATAAGCTGTTTACTGATGACCTTGGTGAGCGGATAAAGCCTGGTGCCGGAACCGCCGGCCAGTATTATTCCTTTCATGATGGGCTAACCTGCGAGAAATTCTTTACTAAAGAACTTGGATAGGAGTAGATTGTAAGCATTGAACTTTGCCAGATCGAATATAACAGTCTTTTAGAAAAAGGGAATGAAAAATGGCTGCCGGAACACCGGCCTGTTTCAAGGCCTACGATATCAGAGGGAGAGTTCCAGATGAACTCAATCCGCAGTTGGCGGAACAGATCGGCCACTGCTTCGGTGCCGTTTTCAAGCCGGCAAAACTGGTTGTCGGTCACGATATTCGACTATCCAGCCCGGAGCTGACCGAGGCTCTGGCGGCCGGACTCAACCGTATGGGGGTGGAAGTCCTGCATCTTGGACTGTGCGGCACCGAGGAGGTTTATCATGGTGCCTTCAGCCTTGCCAGCCAGGGAATTGACGGCGGGATAATGATCACCGCCAGTCATAATCCAGCCGACTACAATGGCATGAAATTCGTACAGAAGGGTGCCCGGCCGGTGACCGGAGAGAACGGTTTGTTCGAAATAGGCAGGATGATCGTCGACGGCAGGATTCCCGACCCTGGCGACAGGCGGGGTGCTCAGTTGAGGATGGAGGACAAGTCCAATTACATAGATCATCTACTCAGCCATGTCTCGCTCGACTCCCTGGCCCCGATGAAGGTGGTGGTCAACAGCGGCAACGGTTGTTCCGGAGCTGTTATCGATTTGCTCGGGGAGCAACTGCCGGTTGAGTTTGTCAGACTGCATCATCACCCGGACGGGACTTTCCCAAACGGGGTGCCGAACCCTTTACTCCCCGAAAACAGAAAAGAGACGGCGGCCGCAGTGACCCTCCATCAGGCTCAGTTCGGCATCGCCTGGGACGGTGATTTCGATCGCTGTTTCTTCTGGGATGAGCAGGGCAATTTCATCGAAGGCTACTATATGGTCGGGCTGCTGGCCCAGGAAATGCTGGCCCGTGAAAAAGGCGCCAAAATCCTGCACGACCCTCGCCTGGTCTGGAATACGGTTGAGCTGGTGGAGGCAGCCGGCGGCATCCCTGTGCAGACCAGAACCGGACACGCCCTGATCAAGGAGCGGATGTGGCAGGAGCAGGCGGTCTACGGAGGAGAGATGTCGGCCCATCACTATTTCCGCGACTTCGGCTGTTGCGACTCGGGTATGATCCCCTGGCTGCTCATCTATTCATTAATGAGCAGGACCGGCAAGCCGCTTTCCGAGCTTATCGGTTCGCGCATGGAGGCCTATCCTGTCTCGGGAGAAATCAATTCGGTGGTGGAGGACCCGGATGGGGTGATAGCTGCGGTGGAAAAAGCTTTTCCCGGGGGCAACAGAGAAACGATCGACGGCTTGAGTGTTGCTTTTGAGAATTTTAGGTTTAATATCAGAAAATCAAATACCGAGCCGCTGTTAAGGCTCAATGTGGAGACCAGAGGGGACGCAGTCTTGCTGGAGAAGAAGACCGCTGAACTGCTCGCTCTCATTCGTGACTGAGAAAGGGAAAGCTGATCATCGCGATTGATTGGAGAAACAACAGAGATCGACATAATCAGGAGATACAAATGGCAATAATCCAGCCGGTGGTTCTGGCAGGGGGAACGGGAACCAGGCTCTGGCCGCTGTCCCGCGAAATTTATCCCAAACAACTGCTCTGCCTCACCGACCAGATGTCACTGCTGCAGAACACCATCACAAGAGTTGGCGGAATAGAAGGAAGCCTGCCACCGATTGTGGTCGTCGGTGAGGATCACCGATTTATTACCAAAAGCCAGATCGACGAGTTGGGCCTTGGCGAAAACTATACCATCCTGCTCGAACCCATAGGCCGTAATACGGCGCCGGCGATCGCGGGGGCGGTGGAATATATCAACGGGACCAGCAGCGACCCGGATGTGACTCTGCTGATCCTGCCGGCCGATCATCTGATCAGCGATGTTGGTGCTTTCAATAAAGCGGTGGCCACCGCCGCAAGAAAAGCTTCTGACGGGGCCATCGTCACCTTTGGGATCGAGCCGCAGAAGCCGGAAACCGGATACGGGTATATCGAGGGCGACGATGACGGCCGTGTGCAGTCCTTCAAAGAGAAACCTGAACTCAGCGTAGCCGAACAATATCTGGCAGCCGGCAACTACTTCTGGAACAGCGGCATGTTCGCTTTTTCCGCCGAGACTTTCCGAGCGGAAATGGAAGCCCACGCACCTGAGATTGTCTCGGCCATGACCGAGGCGGTTGGCGCCGGCACCCGGGATGGTCGTTTCTATCGTTTTTCCGCCAAGGATATGGAGCGTTGTCCGAGTGAATCGATCGATTATGCGCTGATGGAAAAAACCGACAAGGCCGTAGTAGTGGCGGCCGATCTGGGCTGGAGTGATATCGGCTCCTGGCAGGCTCTTTACGAGGTGCTCGATCAGGACGAAAACGGCAATGTGTGCCAGGGCGATGTGGTAGTCGAAGATACCAGAAATTCAATGATCCGGGCGGAAGACCTGATGATAGCGGCAGTTGGGCTGGAAGACACCTTGGTGGTCGAAACTGCAGACGCGGTGCTGGTCGCCCCGCTGTCGAGATCCCAAGATGTCAAAAAAGTGGTCAACCGGCTCAAAAAGGAAGAACGCGACGAGTTCAAATTTCATCAGACGGTATACCGTCCCTGGGGAAGCTATTCGGTACTGGCGATCCAGCCGCGCTACCAGATAAAAAAAATCACCGTTAATCCGCGGGAGAAGTTATCTCTGCAGATGCACCACCATCGCCATGAGCATTGGGTGGTGGTTAAGGGTGCTGCACTGGTAACCAACGGTGACAAAGAGATCCTGCTGCACGAAGATCAGTCAACCTACATACCGGCGGGAAACATGCATCGACTTGAAAACCCGGGAGTCATCCCGCTGGAGCTGATCGAAGTACAGATCGGCAGCTATCTCGGAGAGGATGATATCGTTCGTTTCGATGATATCTACGGGAGAAACGAGGAAAATTAGGATCTTGAACCAAAATCCTAATTTTTCAAGAGACTTCCCAGAGGTGTCTCAAGGCAGGAGGACCGGATTGACCGGGCCGGTCTTTTAGTCGACGGATTCTGGATCTTCCTGGTATTTCTTAAAAGCGTCCGTATAGAGTCTGAAGACCCGGCGGCCCTCAGCCGACATCTTGACAAATTCAATGCCTGATATGTGGCGTCCCCCCTGCAGGGACTTGTGGGTGATCCGGCCTACCAGATCGACGAGGTCTTCTTCTATCCCGACGGTGAGTTCAAGCTCTGCCTCCAGCGGCAGCTCATAAGAGGTCTCAAGTTTCAGTCCGTTGAGGCTGACGTCAAGCGTTCTTCCCATGGAGTATTGGCCTTTCGAGCCGTCGAGGTCGATGACGACGTAATCGAGTAGATGGATGGCGTCCCATCTTATGAACTTGCGTTTTTCACCATGTGCCATGAAGACTCCTTGCCTCTTTGAGCTTATCCGTGAACAGCTTCTCGATGGCCGATTCTTCGGCCGCCACAATACCCCGCTCGGTGATCAGGCCGCTCACCAGCCGGGACGGGGTCACGTCGAACCCGTAGTTTGCCGCCTCGACACTGTCGGGGGCCAGCCTGACTGATTCCATAGTACCATTTTTTGTCAGACCAGTGATAGTAGTAATTTCATCGCCTGACCTGATTTCTATTTCGATATCGGCACCATGGGAAAGCTGCCAGTCGAAAGTGGAGGAGGGCAGTGCCACATAGAAGGGTATATTGTTGTCCGCAGCCGCCAGGGCCTTGAGGTAGGTACCGATCTTGTTGGCTACATCACCGGTGCGGGTGGTCCTGTCCGAGCCCACTAATACCATATCCACTTCACCATGCTGCATCAGGTGACCACCAGCGTTGTCGGTGATCAGAGTATGGGCGATACCTTCCTGTGCCAGTTCCCAGCTGGTCAGCCGGGAACCCTGATTCCAGGGCCTTGTTTCATCTACCCAGACATGCAGGTCAATGCCTGAATCCCTGGCCGCATAGATCGGTGCGGTGGCACTACCGTAATCAACAAAGGCCAGCCAGCCGGCATTGCAATGGGTCAGGATGTTCACCGGCGCGCCCTTTTTGGCGGCTGAGATCGTTTCTATCAGCGACCTGCCGTGCTCACCGATTCTCCGGCAGAAATCAGCGTCCTCGTCGGCGATGGCTGCGGCGGTTGCCAGGGCAGTCTGGCGAACGGCAGGGGCCGAGTCGAGTCGAGTGACAGCAGCCAGAACCCGGTCGACGGCCCAGCCCAGATTGCGGGCAGTAGGCCTGGCGCTTTTCAGATAGCTACCGGCTTCGGCAAGTTCCGATTGGATACGGGTGTCGTCTGCCTGCAATGCGGCCAGGTACATCCCATAGCCGGCGGTGGCGCCGATCAGTCCGGCCCCCCGGACCAGCATATCCTTTATGGCTCTGTAGGCAGCATCTACATCATCCAGTGTCACGGTAACAAATCGGTGGGGCAACTGACGCTGATCGATGATCTCCACCGTTGATTCGCTGTCGGGCGATACCCAGATGGTTCGATAGTGTTTTCCGTCAACTTTCATGAGCTGTTTCCTCCGCAGTGGTTCGGACGAGTATCCAACCATGCTCAATAGTGAACGTCAACTGTCAACCTCCGCTTGTTTTCCAGGAGCCATCAAAGGGGTCCGTGAACATCACAGAAGATGGAAAATCAGACGGTGAAATGATCCCTAAAACCAAAAATTATCACTGTATCAATAATATAGTGGGGAACAACTGGTGCCAACCCAAAACAAAAAACAAAAAAATATTGAATATCCTTCCATCCATGTTATCATCCATTACAATAAATACAATATTGTTACATAAATGTAAAATATTAGAGGGCCGGGATCGGCTCTTTGGACAAGCACGGAGGATAGGCATGAACAAGGCGGATACGGTATTTATAATAATTTCGGCCGGAATGGTGCTGCTGATGACACCCGGCTTGGCATTGTTTTACGCGGGCATGGTCAGGGGCAAGAATGTGCTCGGTACAATCATGCAGAGTCTTTTTATGATTTCGCTGATTTCCATCGAATGGGTTTATCTGGGCTATTCAATGTCGTTTGGGCCATCTATCGGCGGCTTTATTGGTGATCTGTCCTGGTTCGGGCTCAACGGCGTCACCTCGGCACCGAGCCCCGATTATGCCACCACCATTCCACAAAATGTATTCATGATATATCAGTGCATGTTTGCTGTTATCACACCGGCGCTGATCACCGGAGCTTTTGCCGAGCGGGTCAGATTCGTGCCCTTCGTGGTTTTCTCGGTGCTCTGGGCCGTGCTTGTTTATAACCCTGTCTGCCATTGGATCTGGAGCAGTGGCGGCTGGCTGGGCGCCCTCGGCGTCATGGATTTCGCCGGTGGCCTGGTGGTGCACGCCACCTGCGGTATGGCAGCTCTGGCCGGCGTCCTTGTTATTGGCCCGAGAAGGGGTTTTGGCCGGACCAATTTCATGCCTCACAGTCTACCGATGACAGTGATGGGTACCGCACTGCTCTGGTTCGGCTGGTTTGGCTTCAATGGAGGTTCGGCCCTGGCGGCAGATGAGGTAGCAGCCACCGCCTTCGTCGCCACTCATCTGGCAGGTATGGCGGGTATGGCGATGTGGGTTGCCCTGGAGTGGAAATTCCAAGGTAAGCCGACCACGCTGGGTGCCGCCTCGGGGGCCATTGCCGGTTTGGCAACTATCACCCCAACCGCCGGTTTTGTGGGGCCCAATACCGCCATACTGGTCGGGCTGCTCGGCGGAACTTTCTGCTACAGCTTTGTCAGCATGAAAATGAAATTCAATCTCGACGATTCTCTTGACGTGGTCGGTATCCATGGCGTGGGGGGCCTGGTCGGTACCATGTGTCTCGGACTTTTCGCTTCCACGGCGGTAAATCCAGGCGGAGTAGACGGCCTGTTTCATGGTAATCCGGGGCAGCTTGTCGCTCAGATAATCGGTGCTGTCGTCGTCAGTGTCTATGCATTTGGGGTAAGCTGGCTTATATTCAAGGGCATAGATGCGACCATTGGGCTGCGGTTGACTGAGGAATCGGAGGTTGCCGGTATGGATTCGACCGAGCACTCAGAGACTGCTTACAACTAACTATTTTGAAAAAAGGTTGTTTTGCCCAATTGCGTCGTCACAGCGGAAAAAACAATGCTGACATATGGCCTGATATGCTCCGCTTATTGTTCCCGCTGTTTCTTGCACTTGAGCAAAATCCTACATTTTTCAAGGCAGCTAAAAACTAGGCGGCTACAACTGAATGATAAATGATTATTGTCACCGATCGAACAGTATCAAACGGCGTATCCTGAATACAGCTAAAAAGGGAGAGACATGAAGAAAATAGAAGCAATCATCAAGCCGCACAAGCTCGACGACGTCAAAGAAGCGTTGACCGAGATCGGTATCAAAGGCATGACCGTTACCGAAGTCAAGGGCTACGGGAGGCAGAAAGGGCACACCGAGATCTATCGAGGTGCTGAGTATGTGGTAGACTTTCTGCCCAAAATCAAGATTGAGATCGTTGTCCCGGCTGACATTGCCGACCAGGCTGTTGACAAGATCAGGGACTCGGCAAATACCGGCAAGATAGGTGATGGGAAAATCTTTGTGCTGCCGATTGAGCGCATCGTCCGGGTAAGGACCGGAGAAGAAAACCGAGACGCCGTCTGAGCTCTATGACCACCAAACTAAAGACCCAGCGCCAGGCTCTGGATGATCTCTGGTCTCAGGGCTTGAGCGGAACATCTCTGTTGCGCACCCTCAGCGGCCTGGCCGATGAGTTTATCAGAGACTGTTTCGCGGTCATCGATAACGCCGAAAAGGAAAACCAGGTCGCGCTGGTGGCGCTGGGTGGATATGGTCGCCAGGAACTCTTTCCGTTCTCGGACATCGACCTGATGATCCTGTTCCAGCCTGAAATCAGAAAGAGCGTCGGTGCAATTGCCGACGCCATCCTGTATCCGCTCTGGGATACCGGGTTCGAGGTTGGCCATGGGGTTCGGACTATTGATGAATCGCTGAAGCAGGCGGCAGAGGATATCATCTTCCAGGTTGCCCTGCTGGATGGGCGCTGCATTGGTGGTTCGGAAGAGCTGTTTCAGCAGCTTATGGTCGAGTTCAGGCACAAGTTTGTCGATGGTCGGCGCCGTGAATTTATTTGCGATCTAAACGACTTGAGTAAAGAGCGGCGGCAACGCTTCGGTAGCCATGGTTACCTGCTTGAGCCAAATATCAAAGAGAGCAAAGGTGGTTTTCGGGATATCCAGTCGATGATCTGGGCTGCCAAAGTGGTGTTTGGCATCAGTACTTTCGACGAAATTATAGAAGCCGGTTTTTTGCTGCCAAGCGAAGGCGAACGCTTCAGCGAAGCCCACAACATGTTGGTGAGGATCAGAAATCGTCTGCATTATATCAGCGGCAGAAAAAACGATCAGCTCTACTTTGAACAGCAGGAGGAGATGGCTGAGGCGTTTGACTATAGAAAATCGGGAACCGGACTCAGTGTCGAAGGATTCATGCGTGATGTGTACGGGAATCTGCGTAGCATCACCGTCATTCATGACCTGTTTTTCGATCATGTCAACGAAGTCCTCGGGCTCACCACAGAAGAGCAGCGGGTCAGTGACCGTGACCTGGAGAAGGGCATCGAAATTCGAGACAACCGGGTGCACCTCAGGGCCGGGCAGGAAACTCTGGCCGCCAAACCATATCTGCTGATGCGTACCTTTCTTGCCTCTGCCAAAACCGGAGCCCCGGTGCACCATCGCTCCAAGATGCATATCACTGACAATCTTGGCCTGATCAGCGATAAAGTGAGAAAATCGCCTCGGATGGCCAAACCGTTTCACGCCATTCTTGGCTCATCGGTGTCGGTGCTGCGGGTGCTTGAAGGGATGCTCGAGACCGGACTGCTGGGCATGTACATTCCAGAATTTGCCCGTATCGATGCGCTGGCCCAGCACGATGTGTACCATATTTACACGGTCGACCGGCACTCGCTGCAGGCGGTTGTCGAGCTCCACAAGGTGATCGAGGAAGAGCCTGCTATTGTTGAGCTGGTGGAGCACCGTCGCCCCTTGTTTATGGCCGCGCTGTTGCATGATATCGGTAAAAGATCCGGTCGGGATCATTCAGAATACGGCGCCGAACTGGCAGAAACAATCGGTCTGCGTCTTTGCCTGGACGAAGAGGAAATCGAGCTTCTCGCCTTTTTGATTCGCTACCACCTCTTTATCCCGGAGAATGCGCTGCGCCGGGATCTCGAAGATCAGGCCTTTATAAAACGCTGCGCCGAATCAATTACCTCGGTTGAGCAGCTGGCCATGCTCTATCTGCTCTCGGTGGCTGATTCCCGGGCCACCGGACCGTCAGCCTGGAGCGACTGGAAAGCGATATTGATGAAGGATATGTACCTCAAGGTCAAGGCCTATCTCGAGGCTGCAACCGCTCAGCTGCATAGTCCGGCCGCCGTCGATCAGTACTACGAGGACGGAGTGACCTGGCTGCGGGAGCAGGTCGCCCTTCTGGTCAAAGCAGAAAGCGACCTCAAAATGAATGTGGCGGATCTTTCAGCCGATTATCTGGCCAGTTTTACTCCCGGAACCATTGTCAATCATCTGAGGTATCA